>NZ_JAASHC010000013.1:0-130410 GCF_019734355.1 Bacteroides sp. K03 | reverse complement strand
TCATCCATTTCGGCCGCCGCCATAATGAATATGGCTTATACTTTTAATAATAAGGGCAATCTAATCTCCCGAAGCGATTTACTCACCGGTCACAAGGAAGACTTTACGTATGATGGCATGAACCGTCTGACAGCCTGGAATATAAGTAAAGATAATATTTCACAAACGAGTAACAGTATAGATTATAATCCTACCACCGGAACAATCACTACTAAAAGTGATGTCGGTTTTACTTTCGGCTATGGAGAAGAAAATGGTAAGCCTCATGCCTTGACCTCATTAAGTGGTAAGCCCGATAGAATACCTAATTCAGCTCAGACTGTCACCTATACCGATTTCAAGAAAGTAAAGAATATCAGTTTGGGAAGTAAATCTCTGGTTTTGGATTACGGGGTAGATGAGCAGCGGCGTAAAGGTATCTTTAAAGATGGTAGTGCCACTTTTACCCGTTATTATTCCGGTAATTATGAAGAAGAGGTCGATTCATCGGGTAAAGTTAAAAAGATTCATTATATTAGTGGTGGAGATGGTTTGGCCGGAATTTACATAAACGATGACGGCAATAATCGTTTCTATTCTACTTATTGTGATTATCAAGGTTCACTGTTGGCTTTAACAGATATGAATGGCGTAGTAAAAGAGAGGTACGCCTATGACCCATGGGGGAATCGTCGTAACCCTGCTTCATGGAAAGATACTGAAACACGCACTAAGTTTATTGTTGACAGAGGGTATACTCTGCATGAACATTTGGATGGTTTTGGGTTGATAAACATGAATGGTCGTGTATACGATCCTTTGCTGGGTATGTTTTTAAGTCCTGATCCTTATGTGCAGGCACCTGGTAATTGGTTGAATTACAATCGGTATGGGTACTGCTATGGAAACCCACTATTGTATACGGATCCGAGTGGAGAAACAGCTTGGTTGATACCGGTAATAATTGGAGCAGTAATTGGAGCTTATACAGGTGGTACCATTGCTAATGATGGGCAATATAATCCCGCAAAGTGGGATTATAGCAGTGGTAAAACTTGGGGGTATATGTTTGGAGGGGCTGTTGCTGGAGGAATAAGTGGAGCTACTGGTTGGGCGATAGCAGGGTCTGGTATGCCTATGGCCAATACAGCAGCAATCGCTGGTTCTTCACTGACGAATTCATTAGGTACATGGGCATATACAGGAGGACAAACTCCAGTTTCAATTAGTTTAGGGTTTGCTTCTTATGATCTCAAAAGTAGTCAATGGGGGTATTTGGGTAAGAAAAATAATGAATGGTATGAGAATTTGGGATACGGATTAGGTGCGATGGCGAATTTAGCAGATTTTGGGAAAACAAGTGAATTGTATCTTAATACAGAAAAGAAAAGCTCTATAAATCATTCTGCAATTTTAGAAAAGGACAATAGTATAATTATATCAGAAGGCCCAGGTCAAAATTGGATTGAACCGAAAAAAGCAGTAGATCATTATTTGAACAGGTTTTTGGGAGGTAGTGGAGCTACTAATGAGTATCCAGTTCATGGAAAGAATATGGTGATAAGAAATGTAAATGCTACAACTATAAAGAATTATGGTAAAGTTCTCGATTTTCTAACAAAAAAGGGAAAAGGGATAGTTCCATATAGTTTTTTATATAGTTCGTGTTCTACTCATACGGGATTGGCATTAAATCTATCCGGTATTCCAACTCTATTTTTACATCCTTATACAGTGCAGGCATCTGTCTGGCTTTGGAATAATGGGATTACTCCATCTTTAATTAATAATTCTTATCATTTACAAAACTATAGATGATTATGGGAAATTTAAAGTGTATTATGTTTACGGCTATAATAGTAATATCTTCTTCGTGTTGTACTTCCAAGAAAAGTATGGAGAAATGTAAGATGAAAGAGGTAGAATTCACAGTAGTGAACGAAAACTGTTATTATATAAATATTATATTTAGCCATTGTACCTCGAAAGAATTACGTGAAAATCTTGTAAAAAAGGTAATAGTTAATAAATTTCCTTCGATTAATAACAAAGAAATACAAGTGCAAGAGTACTTGGGAAAACTAAATAACCAATATAAGTATGAAGTAAAAATTGAATAAATCGGTTGGCAGCAAATTGATTGACTTGTTAATTGGCAAGGGTTATGTTACAATGGATGATATTGTTTTATTTTTCAAGATAAAATGTAAATACTATTTGTAATTATAATTTTGCTATCTAATATTTTTTCTGTATTTTGCCACTATTTACCAGTTGAGTCTGCGATATAACGCATTATTATGATGTATAAATAGTTTGTTTTTATGTTTTTAAATATGAAAATGTATTAATCAATAAACGGTTTTTAAATTTTAAAAAATGGACTTTAGTAGAGATTTTTATTGGCATGATGCTGTAATAAAGAGCGTAATTATTGACAGAAATGATCCAGGGGTAGTAGACGAAATATGGGTTGATGTCGTATGCCCAACAGAAAACGAAAAAGGAATAATTCAACGGGTTGTTTTTGAAAGTGTTTTTTGGGTAAATTTAGATCTTAACTTTGGTCATTTTGGAGATAATGTATATAATGCCGATATGTTGGATAGTAACGATAAGAACTTTGTCGATTTTTATTCTAAATGGAAAGGTTATAGAGATAATATAAAGTTAAATGTTTATGTTATTAACTTAACATCTGGTGGGAAAATAAAAATTATAGCAAAAGATTTTCGAATAGAATAACAATAAATTTTTCTATTCTTTTCTAATTTCAAGCAAAAGATTATCATGAATGGAGTATTGTGTTAAATGATGATCCACAATTATGGATAACATGGAAAAATTAGTAGCGAGAAACGTATTGGGATATAATATTGAATATATGTACAATAACGAAAATAGACCAGGTACATGTCCGATCTGTCACAATACAATAGAGAAGGTACCGGATTCTTTGTATAGAGTTTCTAAAAAGAAAGGAGATCTATTTTATACTTATGATAACTTTTGTATCGTTTCTGAAAATTTTAAAAGATTCTGTGATGAAAGAGGATACCCGCATTTAACCTTTGTCGCATTAACTAAATCTATAGGATATTATTTTTTCATGCCGGAAGATATTTACAGGTTAGATAGTATTCGCAGTAGAATGCAATTTATTGATAAAAGAGATTGCTGTGGTAGCTATGATGAAATAATTGGAAGTACGCTCTATAAAGCTTCAGATTTTTCAATGCTCACGGATGACTTTATATGTCGTTCGGAGTATTACTTTGCATCGTACGGATGTAAATCCCCACTTATAATTGTCGGATTAGATACAGCAACAGCAATGAAGGATTATGGCTTGAAAGGGATATATTTTGATAAAGTATTATTGTAATATCTCAAAAAAGCCCCTAACATACAAGTGCAAATGGAAATCATATGCTACCTCGATCTTTATAGCATCTAAAAAAATGAAATATGTAAAATAGGATTCACCCCACTATAAAATATAGGAGAAAAAATATGTTTTTAAGTAATTTCTTTTCTAAGCTATTCCAACATGAAGAAAAGATGGAATACATAACAGGAAAGGCTGCACCTTTTGAAGATGTTTGCCTGTCCGATTTAGAGAAATATCCAATATGGGTATTTGCGATAGACCATGAAGAAGATTATGAAGAAGGTCAGGATGAGTCTTGGATAGCGCCAATCACGAACTCAACAGATGTCGGTGAAGAGTTTTGCGAGGCTTATATTCTCCTCAAAGTGAAGGAGAATGATTGTCCGGTCCTCGCTCATTTTGACATGGGATACATGTTGCTTGATGATCTTTCGTACTGGGATTTTGTAGATGAAGATTGGAAAGAATTTCAATCGCTTGACATTTCATCGCCCATTTATCTTATTTCGGTTCCTTCTATTCTAGGGCAGGCGGCAGTTGAGTTTGTAGTCAATGAAGATAAGGAAAGTGCTAGAATATATAAACATACTATTCCTTAATTTCGGAATAATTAGCGATGTGATAAATTGCATTCGATTGCCGTTGAGTTGCTAAGTATATTGATTTCCCGAAGCGACTTGCTTACGGGGTACAAGGAGGACTTTATGTATGATATCATGAACTGACTGACAGCTTGGAATATAAGTAAAGATAATATAGATTTGGTTATAGAACATTCTGAGATTGTGAATAAAAATAATGAGTCTATTGTTTGTTTCTGTAGGGCCGGATCGTATAAATCTTGGTGCTAAAGAGAGTTGGCATTGGATGAAAGGTACAAATAACTATCATATGTGTGGGGGATCAAACTATCCTATTTGTCATCAAACTTTGCGAGCCAATACAAAAATGATTGATAAATATGGTGTGTGGTTAAATAAATTGGAAAAGAATGGATCGCTCATTTATAGTTTAGAGTTAAGTAGTTGTGTTACTCGTACATCAATGGTCCTTAATATGTTTGGGATTTTTAATATTGGTATTCATCCTTTTTTGCTACATGCAAGTATGTATCTACATACTGATACAAATCTTTATAATACAATGGTGGGATTAATGATGTATAATTATGAATATTGAATTTATTAAATAGTATGAGATTTTTATTATTCTTTTTATTTCACGTTATTATCATGAATAATACTGTGATGTCAGCTCTTAGAATATCAGATAATGAGGTTTTAATAGCGTCTGTCTATAAAGAAATCGAGAATGGATATATTATTTTCTTGATACCTATTGGTGATGAAACAAAAGAAATAACATATAGCTATTCGATAGATACTTTGAATAGAAAAGTTACTTGTTCAAGATTAGGAGAAAAAGTGTACAGTAGTTCAGAACGGAAAAAGTATTTGAATAGTTTTCGATTTAAAACAGCTGATGAGTTTAATAAAAAGCAGAAAAAAAGTTGGAGAGAGAAATACTATAAATATTTTGCGGATGATTTTTTGGATATGACTAACGATAAAAAGATAAATTTATTAGATGAAATGTGTGCAATAAAAATATAAGATTCTTATGCTGCTACTTTGGGAATGCTTTTTAAATGCTTTAATTATTTATAAAGTATAATTTGGAAAAGAAAACGGAGTTGTATAAAATAGGAGTTGATAATTCACCACTACTAAACGATTATGAAACAATTTATTTTTGTATTTTATTTACTATTCCCATTGTCTGGTTATGCCCAAATAATGTTCTATTCAGATATGTTCACGAATAGTCAACTGTGTTTGACACTCAATTCTGACAACAAATTTGACCTTAAGATGTATTTTGATTATCCGGTAGATTATAATAGTCAAACGATCTGTTGGGCTGAAGGAAGTGTGGCATATAAAAACGATACAATTATTTGTTTGGATTCGAAAACAGACAAAAAAATCATTTTTATTAGAAAATTGCATAATGATATTATTAAAGCGATATACTGGAATGATTATAAGGCTGATAGTTATAGATGTCCGAATAATGAGAAGAAGATTCATTTTTCTGATTTAATAACTACAAATCCAGAGTTCCTTATAAGGATTAAGAAAAGTCGATTGAATATAGATACTGATTCTATATTTGTTAGTCTCTATTCATGGGAAAAGGGAAAGAAGAAAATACTTTTTGAAGGTGTTCAAAAGGAATCTTTGAAAGAGAACAAAAAAAGTTGGTTTGAGTGATATTTTAATTGATAGTTGGAATGGAAAAGTTTTATATTATATGTTTTTTGTACAGGCGGATATTTAAGTCTTGCGCGTTTTTATGTAGTGTAGGAGAAGGTTTTGCGTCCGGTTATTGGGGAGTAGCCCCTTTACGGTATCAGTTACCTCCATTTATGAAATCTGTATTGTATTAAATTTGAATAAAACGTTATTATGTAAATACTGTATTAATGCTTAATGTTAGACATTATGAAATTAGAAGTAAATAAGAAGATAATCTTTTTTAGTTTTATTATATGGGCTGTATCTATCCATTCGCAGAAACAAGAGTCGTACTGTTACATTCCTTCAGATAAAGATGTGGATAAAGAAACAACTTTTAATGTTGATGAGATTTTTTATTATGGTATTGATGTTGATTTGAAAAAACAGAGGTATCTCCTTTCCATAGGATTGTATCCCGATTCAGATTCGCACTTTATTAAATTGATATCATATGGTAAATGTTCTATAAAAGACAGTATATTAACAATGTATGATCATGTTCACGATATACAGATGAGTGCTCGATTAGAAAAGAAGGGGCTGTCTTTTATACATTGTTTCCCTTTTTTGAAAAATAAGTTTTTTATGTCTGTATATTTTGAAGACGATTTTGATTATCATATTGAAACGACGTGGAACTTATCTTCGGCAGAAGGAAGACGGATAAACTTTTCTTATCCATTGGATAAGTTGTTTCTTGATGGATATTATAAAATGACAGATGACGACTACTCGATGTATATAAAAGAAAATAATTATGTGTTATTTTATAAAGGGTTACTTTTATCTAAAGGTAAGTTGGCGAAAGGAGGGATAAATGAAATTATATTAGTTGATATGTCGTTAAGTTCGACTTTTTCGGTCTGGTTGGATGGTAATTCATTGAGAAGTATATGTTTACCTGGGATTTATAAGAATGTAACTTTTAGAAAGGTGGAATAATCTATCATATGAAATGAACATGACTGCTTTCCTTTTGCCAAAAGATACGAAGAGGTGTCTCCCTGTTTTAGGTTTGCAGAAATTTAATAATTACAATCCTTTTGAAACGAACAATTATGAGCCACAAGAAGATAGTAGAGTTTGAGCCTTATTCAAAAGGTTTATTATCGAAAGTGAATCGTCAGGGTGAGGTTACGAACTATGATTATGACAGTAATAACAGGCTAAGCGAAATCCGTATTGACGGTAAGCATACTTGTCGCTTTGGTTAAATGGGATACCTAATGTTGGTTTACATCCTTATCTTTTACACGCTACAATTTGGGGATATTCCGCAGGAATAAGACCCGATTTATTTTCTTATTATTTAACGAATAAATATAAAAGATGAAACAGCTAATTTTTACTTTATTATTTATGTTGCTTTATTGTGATAAATTAGATGCTCAATTATCTACTCTTGAACATGACATATATATATGAATTTGCAATGAAGCGGCCAGGGCGAGTTAATTTAGGTTTTCTAATTGTAGAACATGATAAGTATCAAGAAATATCATTCGATATACGTTTTGCAAAAGATAAAATAGATAAAGTGAATAAAACGATTAGAATTCTTCCTTTAGATGATAAAGTCGTTGAACGGTCAGGTGACTTTTATTATAATAGCGATGATTTTGTAAAGAAGCACAGATTAATACCTGATAATATTTATAAAATGATTTCCTCTTCTTTTTTGGAAATGACAAATAAAGAACGGTTACAAATATTAAATAAACTTTTTTGTACTTCTAATAAAAAATCAAATAGATAGAAATTAGGCATGGTAATTGGAGGTGACATTCTGCGTTCTATGTGAGTTGGCTTTTTTTTAAATGATTATGAAAAAAGTCGGAGAGAGTAGTACTATAAATATTTTGCATATGATTAACGATAAAAAGATAAATTTATTAGATGAAATGTGTGCAATAAAAATATAAGATTCTTATGCTACTACTTTGGGAATGCTTTTTAAATGCTTTAATTATTTATAAAGTATAATTTGGAAAAGAAAACGGAGTTGTATAAAATAGGAGTTGATAATTCACCACTACTAAACGATTATGAAACAATTTATTTTTGTATTTTATTTACTATTCCCATTGTTTGGTTATGCCCAAATAATGTTCTATTCAGATATGTTCACGAATAGTCAACTGTGTTTGACACTCAACTCTGACAACGAATTTGACCTTAAGATGTATTTTGATTATCCGGTAGATTATGATAGTCAAACGATCTGTTGGGCTGAAGGAAGTGTGGCATACAAAAACGATACAATTATTTGTTTGGATTCGAAAACAGACAAAAAAATCATTTTTATTAGAAAATTGCATAATGATATTATTAAAGCGATATACTGGAATGATTATAAGGCTGATAGTTATAGATGTCCGAATAATGGGAAGAAGATTCATTTTTCTGATTTAATAACTACAAATCCGGAGTTCTTTATAAGGATTAAGAAAAGTCGATTGAATATAGACACTGATTCTATATTTGTTAGTCTCTATTCATGGGAAAAGGGAAAGAAGAAAATACTCTTTGAAGGATTTCAAAGAGAACCTTCAAAGAAAAATAAAAGATTTTGGTTTGATTAAGAAGTATTCTAAATGGGGTTTAATGATAACTAATTCGGCTATTTTTTATTAGCTCCGAATGGTAATCATATGCGATCTTAATTAAATAATCCAGGCCCTGATATTCGACAACATTTCCTTATATCACAGAGGTTTGGTGCATTAAAAGGATTCTATGATAGTTATCCGCATAAATATTAGGATGCAAGGCTGATTTTTATCGTAATAATCATATCATGAGATAGTGAGACATCAGTGATTAAAAAGTGAAACTTTGAAAATTTAGAATTAAAAGATAAGTTCCCTTCTTTTACCCCGCCCAGTTCTCTCTATCCAGATTGCGGTAGCTGATGGCTTCCGCCAGATGGGCTGGGAGTATTTGTTCGCTTCCTTCCAGATCGGCAATGGTTCGTGATACTTTCAATATACGGTCATAGGCACGGGCGGACAAGTTGAAGCGTTCCATGGCGTTTTTTAGCAAAGTAAGTCCTTTGTTGTCGGGTTGTGCATAGGTAGAGATTAGTTTGCTTGTCATTTGAGCATTACAGTAGATGCCGGGATGATTGGAGAAGCGTTGTTCCTGTATCTGTCGGGCTTTTATTACACGTTTGCGAATTTCGCTACTTGGTTCTGCCGGTCGTTTACTAGCCATTTCTTCAAAAGGAACGGGGACTATCTCTATCTGTATGTCAATTCGGTCAAGTAGGGGACCGGATATTTTATTCAGGTACTTCTGTACCTGTCCGGGAGAGCAAACACAAGCTTTCGTAGGGTGATTGTAATATCCGCAGGGACAGGGATTCATGGAGGCGATCAAGGTAAAGCTGGCAGGATAATCAATGCTGCATTTTACCCGCGAAATGGTGATGCGGCGATCTTCCAATGGTTGGCGTAGTACTTCTAATACCCCTCTTTGAAACTCAGGTAACTCATCCAGAAAGAGTACACCATTGTGTGCCAGGCTAATTTCGCCCGGCTGAGGGAAACTACCTCCTCCTACCATTGCTGTTTGTGAGATGGTATGATGTGGATCGCGGAAAGGACGTTGGGATATGAGTGAGGCATTACGTCCCAATTTTCCGGCAACAGAGTGTATCTTGGTGGTTTCCAGACTTTCGCCCAGGGAAAGAGGGGGAAGTATAGAAGGTAAGCGCTTAGCCATCATTGATTTACCGCAACCAGGAGCGCCAACGAGAATCAGATTGTGTCCGCCGGCTGCTGCTACTTCAAGAGCGCGTTTTACATTTTCCTGCCCTTTTACATCAGAGAAGTCGCATTCAAAGTTTTCCTGTTGGGCATAGAATTCTTCCCGGGTATTGACTATGGTAGGTTGTAGTTCCTGCTTCCCATTGAAAAATTCAATTACTTCCCGGATATTGGTTACACCATACACATTCAGGTTATTAACAACTGCTGCTTCGCGTGCATTTTGCTGCGGTACGATCAGCCCTTCAAATCCTTCTTCACGTGCTTTAATTGCGATGGGCAATGCACCGGTGATGGGTTGTATACTTCCATCAAGGCTTAGCTCACCCATCATCAGATAGTGCGGGAGCTTTTCGCAGGAAATGGTTTCATTGGCTGCAAGAATACCTATTGCGAGGGGAAGATCGTAGGCTGATCCTTCCTTGCGAATATCTGCCGGGGCCATATTGATAACAATATTGCTGGTAGGCATTTTGTATCCGGTCACTTGCAGGGCAGAAATAATACGTTGATGACTTTCTTTCACAGCAGAGTCGGGCAAACCAACCAGGTAGAACATACAGCCTCTTGAACTGTTTACTTCGATGGTAATGATCGTTGCGTCAATACCTTGTATGGCAGCGCCACAAACCTTTATTAACATATTCTTTGTTTATGTTTGTTGTACGAATTTGATAATACCCCGGTAAAGGTAATTAAATAAACCGAAAAGAATAATGGCACGGTGTTGAATAATTTCTTTTATTTGAAAAATAACATTTTACTGTGTGATATTTTGTGTGAAATCTTTTGGAAATTTACCAAATTGTTCATAAAAGCATTTAGCGAAATAAGATGCTGAATTAAATCCAACCAAAAAGCGAACTTCATTTATTCTATATTTACCTGTAGCCAACAACTCTGCACTTTTATTTAAACGAATGAGTTTAATATAATTATTAGGAGTTACTCCAGTAATACTTTTAATTTTGTTATGTAAGCTAGTACGGCTGATAGCAAAATCAGAAGCTATATTATCTATAGAAAATTCCTCTGATGACATATTTTTCAGGATGAGCTCATTTAACTTCTTGATAAATAGTGCATTTTCACTATCTGTTTCATTGTTTAGTTTATAATACTCTAAAGGTGATTCGATGAACTTCTTATGTATATTATGTCTGTTTTCAAGAACACTATTGATTTGTGCTTTTAATTGTTCTATAGAAAATGGTTTTTCCATATATACATCTGCGCCTTTTTTTAAGCCGTTAATTTTGGTTCCTGTATCAGTCTTTGCCGACAGCAAAATAAGAGGAAGATGGGAGAATGAAATATTACTTTTTATTTGATTGCATAATTCCAATCCATCCATTTCAGGCATTAGTATGTCCGAAACTATGATATCGATCATATTGCCACTATTCAGAATACTCATTGCTTCTACTCCGTTTTTTGCTTCTAAAACAGTATAGTTATCGGATAAACAGTCGTTTATAAAGGTCCGAAGTTCTGCATTGTCTTCTACAATCAAAATGACCTGTTTTGATTTCTGGTGGACTGATTTGGGGGATTCTGTAGGAGGTATCTCTGTTTCGATAATCTCATGTTTCATTATTAGTTTTTCTTTTAACGGGTTGGTCGGCAGTACTAATGTGAAGATACTTCCTTTACCATATTCGGACTGAACTTGAATATCTCCTCCTAACTTACGTGCCAGTGCTTTTGAGAAAGAAAGGCCAATTCCTGTCCCCCCAAGATTTTGAAAATGCTGTTTTGTTTCCTGTATTTGATAAAAAGGAAGAAATATTTTCTGTTGTTCGCTACTTCTGATACCATTTCCGTCATCAATGATGGAAATAAGAATTTTAGAATCATTCTCTTTTTGTAGTTTTATGTTGATTTGTGTTTTAGTGAATTTTACAGCATTAGAAACAAGGTTACTCACTATTTTATAGAGAGCCTCAGGATCTACATCTTCAATAATTGGTTCATTTTCTGCTTCGAATGATATTTTTATTTGTTGCTGGTAAGAACTTTGCTTATACTGATTGTAAACTTGTTGTACGATTTGGGTTATATTTTGTTGACTGATGTTCAGAATAAACATGTCGTTTTCTATTTTTCTGAAGTCAAGTAATTGATTAATAAGTATTAGTAGACGGTCCGTATTTCGTTTAATAACTGACAAATATTTTTGTGTTTGCATATTACCATCTTTGGTGGCAATAATCATTTCCAGTGGTCCGGTAATAAGTGAGAGTGGGGTTTTTATTTCGTGAGCTATATTAGTAAAGAAATTTATTTTTGCTTCATATGTCTCTTTCTCTTTAGCTACCTGATATCTGTATTGTTTCTTTTCGTTTTCAGTTATTAAATGCTTTTTGTATCGATTGATAACATAACTTACGATGATGGTACACAGGATGATATAGAGTATAATCATGTAATACTCTTGCCAAAAAGGAGGTCTGATTCGGAGCGCTATACTATAACCATTATTATTCCAGATTCCATTATTATTACTTCCTTTTACAGTAAATGTATATTTTCCTGGAGGTATATTCATGTAATATGCTGTATTATTTGATGTGTAGTTCCAGTTTTTATCAAATCCTTTTAGCATGTATGCATATTTGTTAGTTTCCGGAAAAATATAACTTAATGCAATAAAATCAAAACTGAAGGTTGATTGTTTGGAAGAGAGCACAATTTCTTTTGTATTACTTATCGATTTTTTTAAAGGGGAACCTTGACCTATCGGTAATTCTTCATTGAAAACTTTGAAACTGGTGATATGTATAGGAGGAGTGATGTTATTTTCTGTAAATTCCGATGGGTTAATTGAAATAAATCCATTCGTGCCTCCGAAATAGAGCAGGCCGGCAGATCCACGTAGGGCGCATCTAAAGTTGTATTGTATCTCTTGTCCAATATAGCCAAATGTTTTGATATACTCAGTTGTATTGTTTTGAACAATCTGTGCTAATCCTTTTGGAGTACTAATCCATATATTCCCATATTTGTCATCTATGATTGAGTAAATGATGTCTGAAGGCATTCCATTCTCAAGATTGAATGTGTTTTTGATTTTCTTCTGAGCTATATTAAAAACAATTACTCCTTTTTCTTTAGTTCCTATCCATAAATCATTTTTTTCTCTGTTATATAATAAACAGCTGAGGTTATTTATATCAATTTTATTGGAAATGTCGGAGAAATGTTGCCATTCCCCATTGGGATATAGGCAGTAAAGCCCATAAGCATGTGTAGCAAACCAAATTGTTCCGGATGCACTTTCTGTCATATCTGCAATAGGACGACCAGATAAAGCTTCTGGCCTTTTTAATTTTTGTCCGGGACACATGATGGCACATCCGCCTTCTTCCAGGGCAAATATTAGAGTACCGTTTTGGGTTTTAAATATTGATTTTCCTTCAATCGTATTGAGTGGGATTGTTGCAATTACCTTACCATTTGTAGCAGAAATGATTCTCACTCCTCTTCCGTAAATACTTACGTACAATGTGTCATTGGATAAATAAAGGTTTTGTATATTGTGATAATCCAACATAAAGGTATTACCTAATTGTTTAGTTTGGGGATTGTAACGGTATACAATGTTATTATTATGGGTAGATAACAATATATTCTGTTTGTTATCTTCCACCATACTGCTGGTGATGGAATGTTTTTGAGCAGTTGCTGCTTCTATATCGTAGAAGGATATAAATTTATTGACGTTTGGGGCGAAATAAGTGACTCCGTTGAAGTAGGTTCCAACCCAGAATGCCCCTTCTTTGTCACGAGAAATACAGAATGTAGAATTATCGACTATACTCCTATCGGAATATTCTTCTTTTACTATTTGAAAGCTTTCTGTCGATTTATTCAGGAGTATGAGGCCTTTGTCTGATCCCATGATGAGTTCCTTGTCTGAGTAGGGGGTTATCGATTTTATATTACCAATATTGGAGAGATAATGACTACATTCATTTTTTGTAGGATTATATTTAAAAAGACCGTTTGTGAAAGTACCTATCCACAAATTATTATCTTCATCACAATAGATGGAATATATTGATTGTTTGTTTACGTCGAGTTTAGGATGTTTTATTGGAGTAAATGTGTCATTTGATGAATTGAAAAGCACAAGACCATACCCTGCTGTTCCTATCCAAATATTATTTTGTTGATCGTTTACTATTGTCCAAATAAAATTTGATGGAATACTTTGGGGCGTTTTTGAGGCTACAAAGTGTTTTTGAACACGAAGATTATTGTCTAATTGGAATAATCCTTCACCATGAGTTGCGATCAAAATGTTGCCATGGGAATCTTCCATTATGTCATTTACAGTGATATCATTTTGTTTTTCTTTCTTTAAAGCAATATGATGAAAGTGATCGTATTCCCGGTCATAATAATATAGTCCTCTGCGTGTTCCTATTAACATTCGATGCTTTGAATCTTCTTTTATACAATGTATAAAATTGTGCCCAATTGATAAGGAGTCTTGAAGACGATTTTTGTATACTTTGAAATTTTTCCCGTCAAAACGATTAAGCCCGTCATTCGTTCCAATCCAGATAAACCCTTGGCTATCTTGCATGATTGCCCACACACAGTTGTTAGATAAGCCGCTTTCTTTTTGATAGTTTCGGAAGCAGGAACCTTGCACGTTGAATTGTATTAGACAACAAAGTATTGCCAGGACAAGCGTATGTTTCATAGTCTTATTTTGATTGAAAAACGTAGGCAAAATTAAACATTTTATTTAGAACCTGTTTAATTTTAAAAGTTTGAGATAAAAAGAGTGTTTCTTTTTACCTTGAATTTAGTTACCGATTTGAAATAGCATTTATTCAATGGATTTAAAAAACACAGTGGCAAGTTATTAAGAAAATCCTGAATTTGCAAGAAGAAAACAAAAATATGATTTACGTATGAAATGGAATACCATATTTTATTAAAAAAAATGGAATGTGAAAGGCGCATATTTCTTTCACTGGTGTAGAATCTATTTTTTTATGGAGCTGCCGAGATCAAGAAAGTAGAAGGGGGGGAACGAGCTATTATGTTATATATAGATTAAAGGCATTTTGCTATTTGGTAGAGAAAATAATAAGATTGATGTATTTCTTTGTTACATTACTTTATTAGTTGTAATATATTTGTCTTTTCTTGTTATATTTTACTCTTTTTGGTTACTCTTTGATTCCTTTTGTGATTGTTATTTTATTGATAAATAGATTTTTATCTTGATCTTATACTTATGCAGTATATCTTGGGGAATATAAATCGTGAGTTTGTTATCAATTGTTTTTTTTCTGTCGGATATTGTCCTCTGATAAATAAAAAGCCTAATATATTTGTTGCCGGTATTAATCATTAAAAAGTAATATTATGAAAAGAAGAACAATTACCAAGATGCTTTATGTTGTTATAGCATTTGTTTTGAATAATCAAAATCTGAATGCACAGGCTACTGAACCACCTGAATTCTTGCCTGAATCTCCTATATATTTGGATGGACGTATTATTAATAATATTCAATTAAATATAGGTGAGAATGTAATAACTGATTTACCTAAGTCCTTTTTATTATTGATGGGCAAAAAGTAACAGTTGAGTAACTTCTTTAACTAAACAAATATATGAGAACAAGAGAAATTTATAATCAATCTTGGTGAGGTGTACCAGAGACTAATGGTACTACATATTTCAAAAGAAATGATGTCTCGAAATGATCATTCATTTGTCAGGATAAGTCCTGTAATAATATTTTTTTTACTTATAACTAATAATACAATGAAAAAAGGAATATTTACTAAAGTTTTTTACTTGGTAGCTATCTTATTGCTGGCTACGCAAGATATTTTCGCAGATGTTAGTAATCCACCCCAAACAATCCCTGTTCCCCCAACTCAGGAAGCAGCTTCTGTCAAATCGATTTTTTGTGAGGAATATACCGATATTACATCTATTAAAGGCTTTAGTGGGCGAGGAAGCGCTACTGCAACTGTAAAGTCTGTGATGGGGAATGATATGATTTATTTTGATCAGGGCCTTGGTGGATGGTCTTTTGTTGAATTAGGGACTACGATAAATCTTGATGATTGCGTAGCACTTTGCTTTGACATTTATGTAGTTAAAACCGGATTTACTTTAAAAGTTTATTTTGGACAGGGTGCTTCTGTCACAATACCAACACCTTTAGTAGAAGGATGGAATAAAATCGAGATTAAACTGGATGATTACCGAAATTTGCCTGCTGGAAAAATACCTGATCTTACCCAGATAAGTAAAATAGGTTTTATAAATGGCGGTGGATATGATAGGACTGTCTATATTGATAACATTTACGCTTATGGGGATTTAGGCGGCGATAATCCCTCAGTGGATCCGAATGCACCTACGGTGGCTGCTCCTACACCTAAGCATAAAGATACGGATGTAAAATCGATTTTTAGTGATGCCTATGACAACATTACTAATTTAATTTTAAACAATCCCGGCAGCCCGGCAGCGGAAATGGCAGTAGTAACACCTTTTGAAGGCGATAATATGCTTAGGTTCAATTCATTAAACTGGGCCTTGGTTAAATTTGACCCGACTCTAAATCTTGATGGCATGGATTATCTCCATTTTGATGTTTGGGCAGAAAGTACACGTACTATTAAACTCGGTCTTGGTAATTGGTCGTCACAAGCAAACACAGATGCTCTAACCTTAAATGCCGGATGGACAAGTTTTGACATACCGATGAGTGTGTTTAAGAGTGCTGACTTAACTAACATTATTGTTTCTAAAATATTCAGCGGCAATGGCTTTGCTATTACAAGGTTGTATTTTGATAATATATATACGTATAAAGGTGATCCGGTTGGGACACCCATAATATATATAGAACCTGCGCCGGAGCCGATATTAGCCCCTAAAACTGTTAAGTCTGTTTTTACGGACAAATACAACAATATAGCCAATCTTGAAGAAGGTGGTACTGTTGGCCTCACGGATTTTGATCTTGTATACCGTCTTACGGAGGCTGATAAAGTCTTGAGAATATGCTCTCTTGAAGAGATGACACTCCATACAACTGCTACACTTGACTTTAGTGATATGGAGAATATACATTTCAGTATGTATTGTGATGGCGAAGGAGGGAGTGGTACACTTGAAATTGGATTCCAGGCCCAAGGATCGGAAACGGCTTATTATTCCTCGTTATTTCCTGTTCTCAAAACAGACGAATGGAATTATGTGAATATCCCGGTTCACGAGTTGAAAGAAGCCGGACTGGATTGTTCTAAGATAGATAAAATACTTTTCCGTGGCTCGGGTAATATCTATATTGATAATATTTTTGCTTTTAAAGGTGACTATGCTATGGGATTAGGAGAAGAAGGGACTATTTCTGTTGACTGGAATTTGGCATCGGCAGATGATGTTCTTCCTGATAAGGAGAAGGCTTATTTAGGTGTAAATCTGGCGCAAGGTTCAGGGGGAACAGTTCATGGTGTATTTAATACAAACTATTCTTATCCAACATTTAAGGATCTTCACTATTTTAAATCAAAAGGTGTACGGCTTATTCGTTTTCCTTTTCGTTGGGAACGTGTACAACATGAAGTAAATGGACCGTTGGATATGGAACTTGATATGAAAAAGATCAAGGAGGTAATTGCTGAGGCCGAACGTATCGGTATGTATGTGATGCTTGATATGCATGATTATTGTCGTAGGAATGTTGATGGTGTAACTTGTAAGATCAGTGATTCTGGAAAATTGACAAAAGAACATTTAGCTGATGTGTGGAAGAAAATAGCTGTTGAGTGTCAGATGTACAAGAATATTTGGGGATATGATATAATGAATGAACCTTATGGTTTAGATAAGGGCGTATGGTATTCGACAGCACAAGCTGTTATTGATGCTATTAGAACTGTAGATATGCAAACGCCTATAGTAATAGAGGGTGAAAGTTATGCGTCTTCATCTACGTGGCCTTCAACCGGTGGAGGATTAATTGGATTGAATGATCCGGCTAATAATTTGATTTTTCAGGCACATTGTTATTTTGATAAAGATAAAAGTGGGCATTATAATTTGGGAGATTTTGATAAGGAAGTTTCTGATCCACAACAACATATTAAACGTTTGCAACCATTTGTAGAATGGCTGAAAGAACATAATCAACGTGGAATTTTAGGTGAATTTGGGGTACCAGGAAATGATGTTCGCTGGTTGAATTTGCTGGATGAAGTTATTGCTTATCTCAAAGAAAATCGTGTTGCTGCTACATATTGGGTAGCAGGTGGATGGTCATCTAATGATAAGGTAAGTATTCATCCGCTGAAAAACTATACTGTGGAAAGAGCTCAAATGAGAATTTTTGAGAAATACACAAAAGATTATGATAACACTTCGTCAGGAACAGGATGCATTTTACATAATGAATCTGGAGATTTGGAAATTTATTCTGATGTAACAGCTGATCATGTGTACGTTAAAGCGGATAAGGCTATGAAAAGTATTGCCCTGTTTACTATGTCCGGGCAGTGTATAAAGAAGGAAAGTATTGGCTCATCTGAAGCAAGAATTGTAACTGACGGATTAGTTCCGGGTGTATATCTGATCCGGATTCTTATAGAAAACGGAAGTGTTAGGAATTTTAAATTTGTAAAATATTAAAAGATGAAAGTTTCTCATATAATAGGTATTGTTTTATTTTTTTTTATGGCAGGAATGGTTTCTTGTAAGGAAACAGTTAAGCAATCCTTTAAAGAACCATCTGCCTTAAAAGTAAAAAAGAATGTTTTTATTAATGATTCAGGAAAGATTGTTAGATTGTGTGGCGTGAGTTTCTCAGATCCGGATAAGTTGAAAAAAGAGAATCAATGGAATTTACGTTATTTTGAAGAAGCGCGGCGTTGGGGATGTAATGTGATACGTTTACCAATACATCCTTACACATGGCGCTATCGCGGAGTAGAAGATTATCTAAAAATACTGGATCAGGGAGTGGAATGGGCCAGGCAAACCAATATGTATGTTATTATTGATTGGCATGCTATCGGTAATCTGCCGGAAAATGTTTATCCTCATTTTAATTATGCTACCAATTGGGCAGAAACTATAAACTTTTGGAAAATTATAGCTGAACATTATAAGGGTAATTCTACTGTGGCTTTTTATGAGTTGTTTAATGAACCATGTGATCAAGGAAAACCATTGAGTTGGGATGCGTGGCAGCCCCTGATGGAACAGTTGATAGATAGTATCAATATGATTGATGATCAGAAAGTATATTTGGTGGCTGGAATGAATTGGGCTTATTTACTTGATGAAGTCGTGCAAAAACCGGTAGATCGTAATAATGTTGCTTATGTGACACATCCTTATCCTCAAAAGGTAGATGCACCTTGGGAGGATAAATGGGAAAGAAACTGGGGGCATGTCGCTGACCATTATCCGGTGGTGGCTACCGAAATGGGATATGTGGTGAAAGGACAACGTGGTGAACACATTCCATGTATAGGTGATGAAAAATATGGTGAAGCTATTATTAATTATCTTGATAAAAAGGGAATTTCATACACAGTGTGGTGTTTTGATCCTTCTTGGGCACCTGCGCTTTTGGACGATTTTGACTTCAATCTCACACGACAAGGAGAATTCTTTAAAAGAAAGTTACAAATGAAATAGTTGTTTTTACTTACATTAAAATTTATTATTATGAAAAAGTTTTTATTCGTGTTGTTGGCCGTATGGGTTGCTACCACTAATCTTACGGCGCAAGTGGCTTCAGATGTCGTGATTTATAAAGGAACAGATATTGATCCGAATGGAAAGGCGGATGATAATATTTGGAAGGATATTACACCGGTTGATATAACTAACGTTTTTAATTATGAGGAGCCTACGGTAACCTCTTTCTTTAAGATGTTTTACACCGATGAATATATTTATGTCTTGGTTGATGTCACTGATGATGTTCATTATCCGGCTTGGTTGGCCAACGATGTAAAAAATCAATGGAAATATGATAAAGTAGAAATTTATTTTGATATTAACGATAATCTGAAAGATGGGCAAGGGCCTGCTTACATTGATGGTGTAATGGCACCTGGACATTACCAAATAGCACCTGCATTGACAGAAGAAGGTTATGGAGAACCATTTGTAACAGAGGGAGTATTATATGGGACTATGAGTGATATGGCTACAGTTTGTTATGATATGAAGCCCGACGGAAAAGGATATGTTGTAGAGTGCCAGATCCCTATTTATGCATTTGTTAATGATAAAGGCGAAGAGTTGGATGTAGATAAACTTACTTCTTTACCTCAAGGTATGGGCTTCGATATAATAATTGTTGATAATGACAATGATGGCAAAGGACGTAAAAGAGCTGTTTGGAAGAATATCGGACCTACTGAACCTTATAATAATATGGATGCCTGCGGTGTAATAACTTTTAGTACAGCTACTCCTTCCGGGTTATCTCAAACAGATACATCCTCTGTTTATGTTCACTATGATAAACGAGCGGAAACAGTTGCTGTTAAAGGTGATTGTAGTAGAGTTGTATTTATCGCTGCCTCTGGTTCAGAAGTGAAAACTGCTGAAACAAATATTTCGGAAATAGATGTGACTGATTTACAATCTGGTTTGTACCTTCTTAAATTATATTATGGTGACCATTTGCTGAAAGTGGTTAAGATCGTTAAATAATCTAATACTAAAGTTTATGAGAGAAAGTAGTTTAATACAGAAAGTTTGTTATAGTGCTTCTCGTAAAACATTTTTTTATTGTAAAATTACATTGTTGATATTATTGGGTGGGTTAATTCAATTGAATAGTACATATGTGTATGCGCAAAAAAATGTAAGTGAGGAGAAGGATAAAGGCGGGACAATTACAGGTAATGTAAGGGATGTAAACGGTGAACCGATTATTGGTGCTTCAATATTAGTAAAGGGCACAACGGCAGGTACTACAACTAACTTAGATGGATATTATACATTAAGTAATGTTGCTTCAAATGCAGTATTGATTATAAGCTATATTGGCATGAATACTCAGGAGGTGCATATTAAAGGAAAAGATCTGATAAATGTGACATTGGAAGATGCCTTCATTGGTATAGATGAAGTAGTTGTTGTAGGATATGGTACGCAAAAGAAGGTAAATCTAACAGGCGCTGTGTCAGCTGTAAAAGTGGATGAACAATTGGCAAGTCGTTCATTAACAAGTACATCATTGGCTTTGCAAGGGAAAGTGCCAGGATTATCAATAACGCAGAATTCTGGTATGGCTGGTCGTAATGATGTTAAAATGCTTGTTCGAGGAATGGGAACGGTGAATAATGCTGATCCGTTAGTTGTCGTTGACGGTATGCCTGATGTTGATATCGATCGTATTAATATAGATGATATTGAAAGTGTTTCTGTGCTGAAAGATGCTTCATCCTCTGCTATTTATGGTTCGCGTGCGGCCAATGGTGTTATTTTGATTACTACTAAATCCGGGCATGAATCAGCCCCCAAAATAAATGCTTCGGCTTCTTATACTATAGGTACTCCTACCCATGCATGGGAGTTTATGGCAGATTATCCACGGTCACTGACTTTGTTGCAACGTGATGCTGCTGTTTCTACTTTACCTGGTAATATAAGGTTCAAGGATGGTACTATCGATCAGTGGATGGCATTAGGAATGATCGATCCAGTTCGTTATCCGAATACTGATTGGTATGATGTTATTTTAAGAAATTCACAAGTTCAGAAATATAATCTTTCTGCGTCAGGGGGAAATAAAGTTTCTAACTTTTATATTTCTCTCGGAGTTATTGACGAGAAAGGTCTTCTTATTAATAATGATTATACTCGTTATAATTTGCGTGTGAATTATGATGCTAAAATTCGTTCGAATATGCATGTAGGAGTAAAAATTGCAGGTAATTGGTCGGATCTGCAGTATGCATTAACCAGTAATTTTGATGGTACTATCGATGCCAATGAAATGAGATATGCTATTGCGGGAGTAACACCTTATGATCCTATTACAGGATATTACGGAGGAGTGATGGCTTATGGTGAAGACCCTCAGATTTTTAATCCTTATAGTGCTTATAATACGCAGCTTACACAGAAAGAGAGACAGGAATTGAATGGTAATGTCTATTGGGATTGGAGTCCGGTAAAAGGATTGACTGCACGTTTGGACTATTCTTTGAATTATGGTAATGATTTTAGGTATCAGGCAGATACTCCTAATCGTGCTTATAACTTTCAAACGAATGATTTTGGTGCTCGCTATTTCGTAGAAGATAATGCTCCGATTTATAATTATACCAATAATAGCTATAAAACTCAGTTTAGTGCACGGTTAAATTATGATATTACCTTTTGTAAACATCATACGCTGAATGCTATGTTTGCTTTTAGTGAAGAGTATTGGCATACTCGTTATCAGATGTCAGGACGCAATGATCGTTTGCATTCATCTCTTCATGAAATTGATGCAGCTCTTACAGAGAAACAGTACACGGGAGGGAATTCAAGTGCTGAAGGATTGGTTTCTTATATCGGGCGTATCAATTATGCGGCGTATCAACGCTATTTATTTGAATTCAACTTGCGTTGTGACGGTTCATCTAAATTTCTTGACGGTTCTAAATATGGATATTTCCCATCAGCTTCAGTGGGATGGATTTTTTCAGAAGAGCCATTCATTAATAAATATGTGAAAGGATGGCTAAATCATGCTAAGTTGCGTGTATCTTATGGTGTGTTAGGAAATAATAGTGGTGTGGGACGCTACGAACAACAGGAGACTTTGACTACCAATAATTATATGATTGATGGCAAGATATTGAAAGGGTATGTCAATAAGAAAATGGTAAATCGTGATTTGAGTTGGGAAGAAACATCAGTTACCAATATCGGGTTGGATATGAAGTTTTTTAATAATCGTTTATCGGTTGAACTTGATTACTATGACCGGCTAACTAGTGGTATGATTCGGCCTTCAGATATGTCTGTTCATCTGACAGGTGCATATTCTGCTCCTCGTAAAAATATTGGTGAGCTGCGAAATAAAGGAGTAGAGGCCAACATTGTCTGGCGTGGAAGGGTTAATGAGTTTAATTATACTGTGAATGCTAATGCTTCTTATAATGCTACAGTACTGGAAAAGTGGAATGAGTATTTAGGGCGTAATCAGAAAAACAGCAATGATTATGTATTTATCAACATGCCATATAACTATGTATATGCCTATGAAGCTATTGGTATTGCACAAAGTTGGAATGATGTGTATAATGCTACTCCACAAGGTGCTCAACCGGGAGATTTATTATATAAAGACTTGAATGGTGATGGGAAGATTGATGATAATGATATGAAGGCTTTTCCACGCATTCAACGTGATCGTCCCACTACAAACTTTGCATTAAGTGGTAATTTTGAGTGGAAGGGATTTGATCTTTCTATAATGTTCCAGGGAGCTGCTGGCCGTAAAACATTTTGGTTAACTGCCAATAATAATCCCGATTTGCAAGAAGCGCGGCAAGCTACTACTTGGGATCATTGGACTAAACCTTGGTCGTTGGAGAACAGAGGAGGGGAATGGACTCGTTTAGGGGGAGCAAATAATCGAAAAGAATCTACCTTTTGGTTGGATAATCTGGCTTATTTGCGTCTGAAAAATCTGCAATTAGGATATACTATTCCTCAAAACCGGTTAAAAAAAATAGGACTTAGTTCTATCAGAATGTATGTATCTGCAGATAATCTGGCTACAATTACTAAATTTCGTGGATTAGATCCTGAAAAAGAAGGTAATATAAATGATGGTTATCCTCTGGTGAAATCGTTCACTTTTGGTATTAATGTAGGTATTTAAATTTAATATCATGAAAAATAGAAGAAATTATATATTGGGTATATTACTGGGTGGAGCATCAATACTTTTAATGGGGTGTGTAAATAGTCTTTTGGACCAAATTCCTACAACTGAATTAGGTAATACGGAATTTTGGCAAACAGAAGAGGATGCAACGAATGGCTTAATGGGGGCGTATGCTGATGTACGTGGTCTTTTTAGTAGAGATTATTATTTTGATGGGCAAGGTGAGTATGTCCGTGTCAGAGATGGTAGCGGTAGTCTGAGTAATACCACTACCAATATAACACAGGGGGCTGCTTATAAAGGAGGATGTTATTTTCCTGATCCGTCTTACCGTTTTGGAGCAAAGTTCGATACGTATTATAAGTTCTGTTATGGTGGCATACATCGGGTCAATTATGTGATAGAGAATACACTGAAAATGATCCCAAATGCAAAAACGGAAGAATCGAAGAAGAAGCTTGAAACCGTTATCGGTGAAGCCAGGTTGTTAAGAGGAATGATTTATTTTCGACTGATTTCTATGTGGGGTGATGTGCCGTATATAGATCATGTGGTGTACAATCAAACGGAGATGGATAAAATAGTACGTACTTCCATTGCAAAAATCAAAGATTATATTATTGAAGATTTTAACTATGCTTTTGAGAAACTTCCAATAAAATCAGAGCAGATAGGGCGGGCATCTAAGCCTGCAGCTTTAGCGTTTAAAGGTAAACTCGAACTTTATTGGGCTTGTTGGAATCATTTCGGATGGCCGGAACTTGATACTTTTACTCCAAGCGAAGAGGAGGCGAGAAAGGCGTATAAGGCTGCTGCTGATGATTTCCATGCAGTAATTAATGACTATGGATTAAATTTGTTTAGGAATGGTGAACCTGGTGAATGGGGAGAACTGGGTGATGCAAATGTACTACCTAACTACTTCTATTTGTTTCTTCCTACTACAGGTAACGTCAATACTGATGGTGAAATTATTTTTGCATTCACTCATGGAGGACCAGGAACTGGACAAGGGGAATCATTGATGCGTGATTTCGCAGGGCGTAACATTCAGAATTCTCAGTGTTGGGTAACACCTACATTTCGTTTAGCAGATCGTTATCAATCTACTATAACAGGTGATTTCACAGATCCGTTGATTCCAATGAACCCGAATGCGCCAAATGCAAGAACCACTAAAAATTCAGCAGTGAATCCGGAAAGTTATTTGAATCGTGATTATCGTATGAAAGCATCAATGTTGTGGGATTATGAAATGATCCAAGGATTAGCATCTTTAAAGAAAACAGATTGGGTACCATTCATATATAAATCATGGAATGCTAAAGTTACAATTGATGGAAAACAGTATACATCGTATAATACCGATGGTACAAACTCTGGATATGTTTTCCGTAAATTTGTTCGTAACTACGAAGGTGCAGATCGTGGTGAAGGTGACTATAACTGGCCGGTAATTCGTCTGGCTGATGTTTATCTAATGTATGCAGAAGCAACAAATGAATTGTACGGACCACAGGAGGGTGCTATTGCTTTGGTTAATAAAATCCGGCATAGGGGAAATTTACCTCCTTTGGCCTCCAGTAAGATTTCTGATAAAAAAGCTTTCTTTGACGCTATCGAACAGGAACGTATTATAGAACTGATAGCTGAAGGACATCGCGCTTTTGACTTGCGTAGATGGAGAGCTATTGAAAGAGTGTGGGGGGAACCGGGATCTGAAGAGGTTTGGATGGGTGATACACACAGTGATAAAGTATATAGCTGGTATAAGAATTTGAATGAGAGATTGTATCAACAAGCTTATATTTTTCAGATTCCACCTAAAGAACGTGATCGTAATCCGAACTTAACTCAAAATACTCCTTGGCTATAATAGCCAGAAGGCCTATAAAGAATGTTGAATTCAAATTAATAATGAAAGTAATGAAAAAATATATAGTTATTTTTTTTATAGTATTAACCTGGATCGGATGTACAAATTTTCCGATTGATGAAGATGGATTGTTAATTACCGAACGTTCAGAATGTTATGTAAGTAGTTTCGAACTTTTGGGCGTTGATTATCAGACTGTGAGACATGGAGCAGCCGTTATTGATACGATGAAGCAAACCATTCATGTGGAAGTACTGTATGGTACTGATCTGAAGAATCTTTATCCTCAGTTTTCTTTGGTAACAGATGCTAAATTGGAACCTAAGATAGAAGGGAAAGTTGACTTTTCGGATTTGACAAATCCTAAGCAATATACGGTTATTTCGGGTAATAGAAAAGTTCGGAAAATATATACAGTTTATGTTAGTGTACAACAGAAATAAAATGAATACGATGAAGTCTATTGAATATTATTTTTTAATGGTTATCGTTGGTTTATGTTTCGTTTTTACATCTTGTGAGAATGAATACGAGGTACCTGCGGCTGGAACAACTTTACAAAATGATTGTATAAAGCGTTCATTGGGACCTAATCTGGTGGGGGCGAAAATAGAATTTGCTTATGCTATGGCACTTCCTCCTTCCCAAGGAAAGCTGATTTCTGCAAAGGTCAAGGCTTCTATTGCCGGAGCAGACGGTACTTATCTGGAACACAGATCGTTTTATACGGATCAGGGAGGAGATGATAAAGGAGTTGAGATCGGTAGCCCGTCAGTAACAGAAGGAATGATGACGGAAGTTACATTTACGAAAGATACATGTGCAGCAACGTTACGTTACTATTATGTGATTCCTGAAGAAGCTCGTGGTAAGAATATCTCTTTTAGTTTTTATGCGACAGACAGTAATGGTAGAAGTGTCTCATACGACATGGGGACATATTTTATATCTAATATGGATATAAAACTTGATATGATAATTCCTACGGATAGTTATCTTTCTATCTCGGATATGGCAGTGTATACCAATGAGAATATGCCAACTAAAGCGGACAAGATTGATTTGGTATATCTATATCGTAGGATTTCCGGGATTGATTTTTTGCATGCATTAGTTTCACCAGGAGTCGGCTCGGATTATTTACCAGAGATTGTTTTGCCGGAAGGAGTGAATCGGATGACATCATTACAAAGAACTTTTGGAGCTATTGACCAACAACTTGCTCGTGATCAATATGGAACATTTATTGATGATTTGGATTTCTATCAGATGAATTTTAGTAATGCTTCCAATTTTATTGTTAACATAAAGAAAGATGCAGGAACATGGGTTGAAACTGCTGATGGAATATATCGTGCTTTTATTTATGTCAATAAAGTGGATAATGCAAAAAAAACAATGACAATTAGCGTTAAACGATTGCGAGTGAAATAATCGTTTTTTTCAAAATTTATATGTGAGACACTAAGGTGAAGTATACTTGTTATGGAACCTTAGTTGTCTCATGTAACCCCTTTTTCTATTCTCATTTTTAATAGGTTTGTAATTTAATATAAATAATATGGCATTGAAAAGTGTTCGTTTATTCTCTCTGTTTATTCTATTGGGTATTACTTTATATTCTAAAGCTCAGAATCTCCGGATCGATGGATATAAGGGGATTTGGTATACAATTGGCCAAAAGTCGGAGTATGGAGACAAATATTCTGGTGGATTGGCTACTTATACAGCTAATCATACTCCTGTGGCTATCTATGCCTCAAAAGTTGATAAAACCTTTTTTGTTTATGGAGGGACCACCAGTGAAAAAGATAAGCATTTACTGATTATGATATCTTGTTATGATCATAAAAGTGGAACATTGGCCCGCCCAGTTGTTGTGTGTGATAAGATGGGAGTGGATGATCCTCATGATAATGCTTCTCTTACTATAGATAGCGATGGATTTATTTGGGTATTTGTAAGTGGGAGGAATGTTAGTCGTCTGGGACAAGTATACAAAAGTACAATGCCATATTGTATTGATCATTTTGAGAAAAAGTATCAATCGGTAATAACTTATCCTCAGCCTTGGTATATAGAAGGTAAGGGATTTATTCATCTTTTTACGAAGTATACTGCTGAACGTACGTTTGGTAGAGAACTTTATTGGTCGACGAGTCCTGATGGAATAAACTGGACTCCGGATAAGAAATTAGCTGGTATGGGAGGACATTATCAGCTTAGTAATGTATGGAAGAACAAAGTTGTTACTGTTTTTAATTATCATCCTGACGGAGGAGCAGATTCTCGGACTAATGTTTATTTGGTTCAGACAGAAGATATGGGACAAACCTGGCAAACAGTGGATGGTGTGACATTAACTACTCCATTGACTTCTCCGCAAAGTGCAGCTTTGGTATATGATTATCAAAAAGAGAATAAATTAGTGTACTTGAATGATTTGAATTTTGATAAAGATGGTAATCCTATTATTCTGGCAGTTATAAGTAAACATTATCAACCGGGCCCCAAAGGAGATCCCCGAGAATGGGTTGTACTTCACAGAAAAAACGGACAGTGGTACTCACATGTGTTATGCTCTTCTTCTCATAATTATGATATGGGGTCTATTTATGTAGATAATGATGTCTGGACAGTGATTGGACCGACAGAGGATGGACCGCAAAAATTTGGTACCGGAGGAGAAATTGCTTTGTGGAAAAGTTGGGATGAAGGCCAACACTGGACTAAAGTAGCAAATGTTACTAAGAATAGCCCACGAAACCATTCGTATGTTCGTCGTCCTTTATATGCTCATAATGATTTTTATGCATTTTGGGCAGACGGGAATGCTGATAGTATGTCTGTGTCAAAACTTTATTTTACAGACAAAAATGGGAGTCAGGTATACGAAATGCCCTATCGGATGAAAACTGATTATGAAAAACCAATTGCAGTATATAATCAGAATTCGTATCAACCATTTGGTGTGAATTTGGCATGTGCAGAATTTGATGAAGCAAATTTACCAGGTAAATATGATAAGCATTATACTTATCCGAAAGTAGAAGAATTGGATTATTTTAAAGATAAAGGATTGAAACTGATTCGTTTTCCTTTTAAGTGGGAAAGGATACAGCATGAGTTGAATGGTGAACTTAATTCTGTAGAGCTGAAACGGATTAAAGATTTTGTAGGTGAGGCAGAGAAAAGAAGTATAAGCGTGATTCTTGATTTACATAATTATGCACGACGTTATCACCAAGGAGTGAAATGTATTATTGGTACTAATGGGGTAACCTTAGATCACTTTGCAGATTTTTGGCGGCGTTTTGCCATGGAAATGAGTTCATTCTCCAATATCTATGGCTACGGATTAATGAATGAGCCTCATGATTTAGGGAGTTCGGTTTCCTGGTTTCAAATGGCACAGAAAGGTATTGAGGCAATAAGAAAAAGTGATCAAGAACGACCAATAATTATTGGGGGGGACGATTGGAGTTCTGCGGAGAGATGGGTAGAGAAGAGTGATACATTGAAATATTTAAAGGATCCTGTGAATAATTTGATTTATGAGGCGCATGTTTATTTTGATGCGGATGCTTCGGGAAGTTATAATGGATCATATGATACGGAGAAAGGATCTCCTACACGAGGGATAGAAAGGGTTCGGCCATTTGTTAATTGGCTTAAAAATAATCAGTTAAAAGGGTTTGTTGGTGAATATGGTGTTCCGGATGACGATGAGCGTTGGTTGGTCACTATGGATAACTTTTTAAATTATCTACAGAGCGAAGGTGTGAATGCTACCTATTGGGCAGCAGGTCCATGGTGGGGTAAATATCCTCTTAGCCTTACACCAAAAGGTGGGAAAGATGCTCCGCAAATGAAGATAGTAGAAAAATATCTTACTACCAGTTATCGGCATTGGGTAGATGGAGCACTTGCTAAAGCCGAAAAACAGGCTTTATTGATGGCCAGACATCTGAAAGATAAAGAAGGTAAATTACCGCGCTCTTTGAACTCTAATGGAGAACTAGTGACCTCTTCTTCTGATTGGTGGTGTAGTGGCTTTTTCCCTGGTGTATTGTGGTATTTGTATGAAAATAATAAGGGTAGTGAAGAACTGTTTGATTATGCTAATTTATATACTAAACGTATTGAAAAGGAACAGTTCAACACGAGTACTCATGATTTGGGGTTTATGCTGTATTGTAGTTATGGGAATGGATTTAGATTGAATCCGACATCTGAATCAGAGGGAGTTCTTATTAACGGTGCACACGCTTTATCTGCAAGGTATAATCCGGTTGTGAAGTGTATCCGTTCCTGGAATAAATGGCGTGATTATTCTTATCCTGTAATTATAGATAATATGATGAATCTGGAGATGTTAATGTGGGCTTATAAGAGAACGGGAGACGATACTTTTAAGAATATAGCCATTTCTCATGCGAATACGACGAAATTGCATCATTTTCGAGAGGATTATAGCTCCTTTCATGTGGTTGCTTATGATTTGAAAAGTGGTAAAGTGTTGCAGCGAGGGACTGATCAGGGATATGGTGACGATAGTTCTTGGGCACGTGGACAAGCATGGGCACTTTATGGGTATACGATGATGTATCGTGAGACAGGAAATGAAGATTATTTGAATTTAGCATGGCATATCGCAGATTTTATACTGAATCACCCACATCTGCCGAAAGATAAAATTCCATATTGGGATTTTGATTCTCCTGGTATACCTGATGATTATAGAGATTCTTCGTCTGCTGCTATTATCGCTTCCGCTTTGTTGGAATTGAGTAAATATTCGGAGGGTCATCGTTGTGAAAGGTACTACACAGTAGCGGAACAGCAACTTCGTATGCTTGCTTCGGATGAGTATATGGCTGAAGTAGGAACAAATGGTTTTTTTATATTAAAACATGGAGTAGGAAATATTCCTCAGAATTCAGAATTGGATGCTCCTTTGAGTTATGGTGATTATTATTTCATAGAGGCTCTTTTGCGGTATCGAAATTATTAAAAACAGAGAACATATGAGAACTATTTTTCTTTTGATATTCTTTTTACTTTTTCAGGGGGAATTAAATATGTATGCACAAGTATTACCTTCACATCCCCGTATATTAATGTCTGGTGGAGAGGAAATAGAAATTAAAGAAGCTTTATCTATGGATACTCTTTGGACTGGTTTACATCGAAATTTCCTCAAAGAATGTAATAATCTGCTTAATCGGCCATTGTTGGAAAGGAAAAAGGTGGGTATGCGGTTATTAGCTACTTCTCGAGAAGCTCTTCGAAGAATATTATTTTTGTCTTATGCGTATCGTATTACTGGAGATGAAATATATTTTCAACGTGCAGAGGAAGAATTACTTACTGTTTGTCGTTTTTCTGATTGGAATCCATCTCATTTTCTGGATGTGGCTGAAATGGTCTTAGGAGTTGCCATTGGTTTTGATTGGTTGTATACTAAGTTATCGGCTGATTCACGCAGAATCATTAGTGAAGCTATCATGACGAAAGGGCTCTTACCTGCACAGGATGAGAGATATAATTGGTATTTGAAAGCAAATCATAATTGGAATCAAGTATGTAATGCAGGTATAGCAATTGCTGCTTTGGCGGTTTATGAACAAAATCCGGAAATGTGTAGATCTCTTATTCGGCAGGCAGTAGAATCTGTAAAGCTCCCTATGGCTGAATATGCACCTGACGGGGCATATCCTGAAGGGTATTCATATTGGAGGTATGGAACAACTTTTAATGTTCTTTTATTGGGAACCCTGGAGAAAGTTGGTGATTGGGATTTGTTGCCAGCTTTGTCGTCAGGTTTTATGAATACCCCTTATTATTATGAGCAGATGGTTGGTCCAACCGGGTATAGTTTTAATTATGCAGATTGTGGTGATGAGCATGGGTTAGCACCTGTTATGTTTTGGTTTGCAAAGAAAACTGGGGATCTTTCTTTATTATGGACAGAAAAAAGCTTCATGCAAAAAGATAAATGTTCTGGCTATTTGGCAAATAGACTGTTTCCGCTAATATTTTTATGGGGTAGAAATATAGAAATAGACAAAATTGTTCCTCCTGAAAAAATGATGTGGATAGGAGGGGGCATTACACCAGTTGCATTGATGCGTACTTCTTGGACTGATAAAAATGCTTTGTATGTGGGCATTAAAGGAGGAACTTCCAGTAGTAATCATTCACATATGGATGCCGGATCCTTTGTGATGGATGCTATGGGGATACGATGGGCTATGGATTTGGGAATGCAAGACTATGAATCTTTGGAATCGAAAAAAATGCAAATCTGGAGTAATGACCAACATTCAGAGCGTTGGAAGGTTTTTCGTTATAATAATTATGCTCATAATACCCTTACGATTAATAATAAATTACATGATGTAAAAGGGTATGCGTGTTGGAAATCATTTATCGATAGTGAGAGTTTGAAGTCTGCAACGATTGACTTGACTACTATTTTTAAGGATGAACTGCTCTTTTGTCAAAGAGAAATTGCGATGGTGAACGGTACTTATGTAGTGGTGAGAGATAGTGTGAAAACAGATGCTACAAAGCAAGCTCTTTTACGTTGGACTATGTTGACAAGAACTCAGGTAAGAGAGATACAGAAGGATGGCTTTATACTGGAGCAAGATGGGAAAAGGATGAATGTGAAAATTAAAAGTCGGAATCAGGTTCAAATAAAAAAATGGTCTGCACAATCCGGTAATAGTTATGACGCTCCGAACCCTAATGTTGTTTTGATAGGATTTGAAGCTATTATTCCGGCTGGAGAGGAAGCGGTTTTTGAAACAGTTCTATGCCCGGAACAATTGGTTAATTAGTATAGGTTTAAAAAATATCATAGAATAATATGAAAATACGATTTTTTTTCTTGTTAATATGTTTTCTATCCGCTGGCTATTCTTGGCGCCTGCATGCAAAAATTGTATTACCCGCTATGTTTACGGACAATATGGTATTACAACGACAAACTGAAGTAGCTTTTTGGGGAACGGCTACTCCGAGGTGTACTGTAACAATTAAAACTTCTTGGAACAATAAAGAGTATTTGGTTAATTCATCAGATAAAGGTGAGTGGCGGACAAGAATATCTACTCCTCAGGCAGGTGGTCCATATTATATTATTGTCTCAGATGAAACGAGCATTCGTTTGGATAATGTATTAATTGGTGAAGTTTGGCTTTGTGCCGGACAATCCAATATGGAGATGCCAATCGGAAGTTGGGGGAAAATAAATAATTATGAAGCAGAAATTCGTTTGGCTCAATGTCCCGAAATACGTGTTTTGCATGTTGAACGTGCTGCTAGTTTGTCACCACTCAGTGATTTGAAGAAGGTACGTAAGGGGACTTGGCAGGTTTGTTTGCCGGAGTTTGCAGCAAACTTTTCTGCCGTTGCGTATTTTTTCGCTAAGAATCTTCATCGCCATTTAAATGTTCCTATTGGAGTAATTACGGCCTCGTGGGGAGGGACTATTGCAGAATCGTGGATTAGTAAAGAAGCAATAACCCGGATAACTGATTTAGATAGTTGTGAAAAGGATACTCTCAAAGAATATTCCGTTGATAGAGATGGTCCTAATATCCATTCTGTACTTTTTAATGCAATGATTCATCCTATCATTCCTTATACTTTAAAGGGAATCATTTGGTATCAAGGTGAATATAATTGTGCCCGTGCAGAGCAGTATAAAGATATATTTCCGCTCTTGATTACTGATTGGCGTAAACAATGGAAACAAACGCTGCCCTTTTATTTTGTACAGTTACCTAATTTTGGAGAAAGAAATGAGGAGCCGACTGGTGCACAATGGGCTGAATTAAGAGAAGCTCAATTTGAAACGTTGTGTATGGCTAATACTGGGATGGCAGTAACTATAGAATTGGGAGAAGCCAAGAACGTACATCCCAAAAGAAAGAAAGAGGTTGGTGACAGGTTGGCATTAATAGCAAGGGCTAAGACTTATGGAGAGGATATTGTTTATTCCGGGCCTCTGTATAATTCATATATCATTGAAAATAATCAGGTGAGGATTAAGTTTGATCACGTTGATGGCGGGCTAAAGATTAAAGGAGGGGATTCGATAAAAGGTTTCTCAATAGCTGGTCCGGATCACAAGTTTTATTGGGCAGAGGCTGAAATAGATGGAGAAGAAGTAGTGGTTAGTTCTCCTAATGTTCCTTATCCACTTGCAGTGAGGTATGCTTGGGCTGCTAATCCAGAATGTAATTTGTATAACGGAGCTGATTTACCAGCCTCACCGTTTAGGACAGATCATTGGAAATAAAGTATGGTGCTGTTTTAAATTTTGATAGTATGAAAAATGTATTGTTAGGTTCTGATAATAAGGAAATTAGTTGTCAGTGTAATGATTCGTCTGTACGTCTTGAATTACCGTCGCTGAATATAAATGAGCTTCCGTGTTTAAATGCCTGGGTGTTGAGACTGGACAATGCTTTGAAATAAATGATAGAGGGTTTTGTACAACTATTATAAATATTGAAAGTAAAAATAAATTTGATGGATTATCATTCTTTTCTTTCTTGTATTGATTTTACTATTGTTGCCGTTTACTTGGGAGTATTGGTCTTTATAGGATTTCATTTGAAGCGTCGCGCATCTCAGAATCTGGAATCATATTTGTTGGGAGGTAAACATATCCCATGGTATTTGTTGGGATTATCTAATGCCTCTGGTATGTTTGATATTTCTGGTACTGTATGGCTGGTTGGTATAACTATTGTATATGGACTTAAGAGTATCTATATACCTTGGCTTTGGCCTGTTTTTAACCAAATATTTCTGATGGTTTATTTATCGGCTTGGTTACGTCGTTCCAATTGTACGACAGGAGCAGAGTGGATTCGCTTTCGTTTCGGAACGGATAATGGTGCTGTGACCTCTCATTGGATTATTGTTGTGTTTGCTATTTTGGTTGGACTGGGCATGTTGGCTTACGGTTTTATTGGTATGGGTAAATTTGTGGAGATATTTATGCCATTAAAAAGCGTCTTCCCTTTTTTGTCTTTTCTTCCTGATGCATATATTCCTCATGTCTGGGGTGTTATTTTTACTCTGTTTGCAGTATTCTATGCTTTGATGGGTGGAATGATGAGTATTGTTTGGGCAGATGTGGCACAATACATCATTATGGGTTTAGCTTCCGTGGCTGTAGCTATTATTGCGATATTACATTTAGATATCATTGAGTTTTCTTCGTGGTTACCAAATAGTTGGTTTTCTCCGTGGTTTGGGCAAGAGTTAAATATGACTTGGACAGGTAAGTTTGTTGAGTTTAACAATAAAATAGGTAGTGATGGTTACCAGCTTTTCAGCCTTTTCTTTGGATTAGTTCTTTTGAAAGGTGTATTAGCTAGCGTTGCTGGCCCGGCTCCTACTTATGATATGCAAAAAATACTGTCAACTCGTTCTCCTCGTGAAGCAGCTTTGATGAGTGGCTCGGTCACATTGGTATTGATGCCGGTTCGTTATATAATGATTACAGGCTTTGCCATATTAGGGCTTATTTTGTTTAATCAAATACAGGGGCAAATTACTACTCCTGCCGGTGTGATTGATTTTGAGTTAGTTCTTCCGGCAGTAATTAATCACCCTTGGATTCCAGCTGGAATAACTGGGTTGATTCTTGCTGGATTACTGGCTGCATTTATGTCTACTTTTGCAGGAACTCTAAATGCAGTTCAGGCATATATTGTTAATGATATTTATATAAAGTATTTTAAGAAAGATGCGACACCCGTACAAGCCAATCGTGCAAATATTGTTGTGGGTTTAATTGTTGTCGTTGTCAGTATTTGTTTTGGAGTATTAGCACAAGATGTGAATAGTGTGTTGCAATGGATTACTAGTGCATTGTATGGTAGCTATATTGCGGCGAATATCTTAAAATGGCATTGGTGGAGATTTAATGGACGTGGTTTTGCCTTAGGTATGGCTGCAGGCATGATTCCGGCATTGATTCTTCCGGTAGTTCCTTACTTTGATGGAGTGTTACCTTTATACTATTTTCCGATTATTTTTATTTGCTCCATTGTTGGATGTGTATGGGGAACTTATTCAGTACCTCCTACCGATTTAGAGGTTTTGAAAGAGTTTTATAAAACAACTCGTCCATGGGGGATTTGGAAGCCTATTGATGTACTTGTTAAAGCTGAAACTCCTGATTTTAAGGAAAATTCTGATTGCTGTAGAGATCTTATTAATGTTGGAGTTGGGATTATCTGGCAGACAGCTCTGGTGGCGTCGTCGATTTATCTCGTTTTACAGCAATTCATTTATTTTATTGTAGCAGTTATTATTGTTATAATTACTTCAGTAATATTAAAAAGGAATTGGTTTAATAAACTGGAAAATTGAATTTAATAAATAATATTATAGATTATGAAATTTGGATTTTTTGATGACGATAAGCGTGAATATGTGATTACAACCCCACGAACTCCATGGCCGTGGATTAACTATTTAGGAACAGAAGATTTCTTTAGCTTGATTTCTAATACAGGAGGCGGATATACGTTTTGTAAGGATGCAAGATATAGGCGTATTACACGATATCGTTATAATAATGTACCAATAGACGACGGAGGGAAATATTTTTATATCAATGATGGGGAAAATATATGGAGTCCGGGCTGGAAACCTTGTAAAACAGAGCTGGATAAATATATTTGCAGGCATGGATTGAACTATACGGTTATTACTGGGGCTAAAAATGGTCTCGAGGTAGAGGTCTTGTATATGGTACCATTGCATACATGGGCAGAAGTTCAGAAGGTTACGTTGAAGAATACAACAAATCAAATAAAACGATTTAAAGTATTTTCGTTTGTTGAATGGTGTCTGTGGAATGCTCAAAGTGATATGGAAAATTTCCAGCGTAATCTTTCCTTAGGTGAGGTGGAGGTAGAAAACTCAATTCTATTTCATAAAACAGAGTATAGGGAACGACGGAATCATTATTCTTATTATTCGGTGAATGTACCCATAAATGGTTTTGAAACGGATCGTGAATCATTTTTAGGAATGTACAATGGTTTTGATCAGCCTCAGGCGGTAACTCAAGGAAGGGCAAGTAACAGCATAGCACATGGTTGGTCGCCAATAGCGTCTCATTATATTGAAATTGAATTGAATCCGGGAGAGTTAAAAGATTTGATCTTTGTTTTAGGTTACGTTGAGAATGGTGAAAGTGAGAAGTGGGATGAGGAACAAAAACTAAATAAAAAGTGTGCATATGAAATAATTGATAGATTTAATACTGTTGATTCTGTAGACCGGGCTCTTAATGAATTAAAAGAGTATTGGGACTATTTACTGAGTGCATATGTACTGGAATCACCGGATCCGAAACTCAACCGAATGGTGAATATCTGGAATCAGTACCAGTGCATGATAACTTTCTGCTTTTCTCGTTCTGCCTCGTACTTTGAGAGTGGTATAGGGCGTGGCATGGGGTTTAGAGATTCTAACCAAGACTTAATTGGCTTTGTTCATCAGATCCCAGAACGAGCTCGTCAGCGTATTATTGATATTGCATCAACACAATTTTCTGATGGTGGTTGTTATCACCAGTATCAACCTCTGACGAAAAAAGGAAATAATGAGATAGGACAAGGGTTTAATGATGATTCTATGTGGCTGATTTTTGGCACTGTACATTACTTAAAGGAAACGGGCGATTTTTCCATCTTACATGAACAGGTTCCTTTTGATAATCAGAAAGGATCGGAAGCTTCACTCTTCTTCCATCTTCAAGTTTCTTTTGAGCATATTGTGAATAATTTAGGGCCTCATGGTTTGCCTTTAATAGGGCGGGCAGACTGGAATGATTGTTTAAATTTAAATTGTTTCTCAAGTAATCCGGATGAGAGTTTTCAAACTACGGAAAATAAATCGGAGGGTACAAAAGCTGAGAGTTTAATGATAGCTGGATTGTTTGTAATGTATGGACGAGAATATGCAAGACTGTGTAAGATATTAAATAAGAATATTGAGGCAGAAAAGGCATACAAGCATGTGGATGAGATGGTTGAGGCGGTGATGAAATATGGATGGGATGGCAATTGGTTCTTACGGGCCTATGATTATTGGGGGCGGAAAATCGGTTCGGAGGAGAATGAAGAAGGGAAAATCTTTATAGAATCGAATGGTTGGTGTACAATGGCTCAGATCGGATTAGAAGAGGGAATGGTGGAAAAGGCTTTGGATGCGGTGAAAGAAAGATTGGATTGCCAGTATGGTATAGTATTGAACAACCCGGCTTTTTCAAAGTACTATAAAGAGTATGGGGAGATATCGACTTATCCTGAAGGATACAAGGAAAATGCTGGAATATTTTGCCATAACAATCCATGGATTATGATAGGTGAAACCATTCGTGGACGCGGAGATAACGCTTGGGAATATTATAAAAAAATATGTCCAGCTTATCTTGAGGGTATCAGTGAACTTCATAAAATGGAACCTTATGTTTACTCTCAAATGATAGCTGGAAAAGATGCTTATAAACCTGGTGAGGCGAAAAACTCATGGTTAACAGGAACAGCTTCTTGGAATTATTTTGCCATAACGCAATATATTTTAGGTCTCCGGCCAGAGTATGACGGTCTGTTGATTGATCCGTGCATACCTTCTTCATGGCGTAAATTTAGGGTGAAGCGCAGATTTAGGGGAGCTATTTATGATATCGTAATAAATAATCCGGAAGGAAAAATGAAAGGAGTTAAGCAAATTATTGTGGACGGTGAAAAACTTGAAGGTTCTTTCATTCCAGCGATGTTAGCCGGTAATACTTATAAAGTTGAGGTAATAATGTAGTATTTATAAAACGAATAAGCATGAGAAAGAAAATGGATGTTTGGAGAAGAGGGGATGAATTCGGGAGGAAAGGGAGGCAGTCGTAGTTATTGTTAATAGTATTGTGTCTGCTAGAATCTATGTTAGCGATGTAAAAAGAAGGGGATTTTTATTGCTATATGTATAGGTGTAGTGTTCCCCTTTTTTATAAGTTGTTGATGTTACTAATTTGATGTTGAATTAAAAAAAGTGAATCTGATGAGAATCTTGAAACTGCTATTTTGGGTTTCTCTGTTGCCCTTTCTATCTGTACAAGGTAGAATAATAAAGGTCTTGGCTATTGGGAATAACTTTTCTGAGGATGCTGTTGAGCAGAATCTGTATGAATTGGCTGTTGGTGGTGGGGATACATTGATTATTGGAAATGTTTATCGTCCTGGACAAAGTCTACAGTCACATTGGAAAATGGCTATTGCAGAAGAAGTTTTCGAGTATAGAAAAATTGTGAATGGAAAGAAAACAAATGTTCATAAGAAAATACATGAGTGTATTACAGATGAAAACTGGAATTATATTACATTCCAGCAAGCCAGTTATGATTCAGGATTACTGGAGTCTTATGAACCTTGGTTATCTAATTTGTTGGAATATGTGAAGAGATATGTTACTAATTCTACTGTAAAAATAGGGTTACATCAAACTTGGGCTTACGCTCAGAACTCGATTCATTCAGGATTCTCTGTATATGGTAACAGTCAAATAGACATGTACCAAGCTATTGTAACGGCTGTTTCCATAATAGCTCAACGCCATGCTAATGAGATAGCGTTTGTGGTACCTTCAGGAACTGCTATTTCAGAATTTGCGTAACACTTCTGTCGGAGATACTCTTTGTCGTGATGGTTATCATTTGAGTTTGGGTTAGGACGTTATACTGCGGCATGCACTTGGCTTGAGATAATAACCGGACAGAATCCCGAAACGAACTCTTATAAACCTTTTGCATTGACAGAACAAGAGGCTTTGTTAGCAAAAAAGGCAGCGCATACAGCTGTCCTTTATCCCTATGTTTCTTTTAGGATGGATGAATAGGGACTTTCCATAATATGGCACTATCCCTTGGAAAACGTTATTTCTTTTCCTTCTTTAGTACCTTCTCTATTTCATGGCTTAGGCTGTCAGTTGGGATATCTCTTGCAAGTATCCTGCCGCCCGGAGATACGAGTATATTGGTTGGTAATTTCAATATGGCATATTGTTTGGCAGCCTCCAGATTCCATCCAGCAAAGGTACATACCTGTTCCCAGGTTAGTGTATCCTGCTTTATCTTATTTTTCCAGTCTTCTTTATTTATATCGAGCGAAATACCTAATATACCAAATTCTTTGTTCTTTTTATACTTGTTGTTTATCTTGCGCAGTTCCACATTTGTAGAATCACACTCTTCGCACCAGGATGCCCAGAAATTGATGAGCATATATTTGTCCTTGAACTTATCTAAGCGTGTTACTTTTTCTCCTTTTTGATTGGGAAGGCTGAAGAAAGGAGCTGTCTTACCTTCATTCGCCTTTTCTATTTGAGTGATATTTTCGGTCAACTGCCCAATGGAAGGTTTATCTTGAAGTACTCCTGCCATCACATCAATCAGCTCTTTTATCTTTTTAAAGTCAGGAGTTTCCTTTTGTACAAAATACTTGTCCAGCAGATAAATGCTGACGAAAGAATTGTTGTGCTGGCGGATAAATTCTTCTGCTTTTGCTTCGAGCATTTTTTCGGAGGGTATGGCCGGGTCTTGCAGCGTTGCCTGGAAGGCAGAGAACTCTTCATTATAAATATTTCCCTCAATATTCAGGTGGTCCAGGTTGTTTGCATTACCTTGTACCTTGATTTTCTCTTTTTTATCAAGAAAAATCGGATACTCTGTTTCTCCTTTCAAGAGTAGCATGGCTGTGGTGATGGTGTCTACTTTTAATGAATGAGAGAACTTGTCTCCCTTCACATATATAGTATCTATATGCTGGTAGAGTCCGTCGATGCCGTATAAATAGATTGTATCGTCTCCCAGTCCTTTAATTTCTCCGGTTATGCTTGTTGTATCTGCACTTTTCTTGCAGCCTGTCAGGCAGATTATCAGGATGAGCAGGATATTTATTTTCTTCATTTTTACATCTTTTCTGCGAAAGTACGGGTTTTATGGATAAAAAAAAAGAATTGCTCACCATAAATGGTGAGCAACTCCTTTTTTTCAAATAAAATACGAAGGATTCGTTTATTTGATAATATTCATAAAGTCTGAGTTAACGAAGTATTTTGCGAACTCAAGATCAGTTGCAGCTTTCTTAGCTAATGAAGAGTCTTTTGCAACTGCGCTTTTCAGACTGCTTGTTAACATAGAAAGATTGTTAGTTCTTGCACCTAATACAGCCATCAGATAGTCTGTGTAAGCATCCGGTTTTTCTACACCAGCCAATGTGTTTTTAGCTTTGTTGTAGTCCTTAGCCAGGATCTGAGCAAGAGCAGCACTATTTGTCTTAGCGTCACCGAATGAGTTTACAGCTCTTTCATACTGACCCTGTGCAATGTACAGGTTACCCATTGTTTCGCCCAGTTCTTTAGCACCAGAAGCCTTACCTAAGTAAGATTCAGCAGCGCTCTTATCACCTTTAGCCAAAGCTACAAGACCTAAGTTCATGTTAACTTCAGGAGCAGCCTGAATGTTAGCAGCTTTCTTCAGGTATGATTCAGCTTTGTCAATGTTACCAGCCTGATAAGCCAATTTACCAAGGTTGTTGAATGCACGGTAGTCATTCGGGAACAACTCAGTAGCTTTTGTATAGATTACTTCTTTCTTACCGTTGTCATTAGTCAGCGTTGCAGCATACAGCAATTCTTCCAAAGTCAGTTCTTTAGGATTAGAAGCAGCCAAAGAAGCGATTTCGTCGTCAGACTTACCAATGATTTCATAGTTCAAAGTCAAACGAGAACGACGCAATTGCGGCAGGATTTCGTCAGCCAAAGTTTTGTAAACAGAAGAGATGTTTTTGATTTCTTGTTCTCTTTGTTCAGGATCCTGATACATAGAGAGTACGCGAAGGATCAATTCTTTGTCCTGGATGTTTGATTTAGAAACCAGTTCCTGGAAACCTTCCCAGTCCTGAGCTGTGTATTTAGCATCGATAGCTGCATCGATCTTAGCTTTCTTAAGGTCTTTGCTCAACATCTTAGTCGTGTTGTCTTCACGATTTTCGGCCAGCTTAGTGTTCAAACCTACACCACCATCAGGAGATGCATAAGCAGAAACTTCAATGTTGCTGATTTTTTTGTTAGCAGCATCGTTTACGTTAGCTACTTCCTTGTTGAATTCTTTAGCAGTTTTCAATTCGCTTGCACGAATGTTAGCTTGCTGGATAAGGAACATAATGTTAGCATTGTGTTTCTCTTTGATGATACGTTGGAAAGCGTCGTCACCGTTAGCAGGGTTAGCACTTTGCAGCGTGTTTTCAATCAATTCTGAAGTAGAGATCACACCATCAGCAATTTTCACAGCAGGAATAGCTACTGTCTTGTTGCCGATTTTAGCATTGAATTCAAGGTACAATTCAGACTTAGCCATTGCAGGAACATAGTCAAATGAAGTTTTCATCGTGTAGTTACCACCCATCTTGTAAGAGATAGTCTGGTCGTTACCTTCAACTTTTTCACCTTGGAATACTGCAGGTTGGCCTTTAACTTCGCCACCATTCCATCTTAAAACCGGAGTTACTTCTACAACGGCTTTCTTTTTGAAATACTTTTCAGGAAACTTTCCGTTGATAGTTACAGGAACTTTACCACCCACTGCTTCCAACACCTGCGGAGTTGTAGTAAAGTAGTCAGATGATAATTCACCCATTTTGCTGCAAGACGAAAATGCAACAATCAATGCCATAAGGAAAGGCAAATAAAGCTTCTTAATCATTTTAGGTATAAATTAAATGTTTGTAATTGAAATATTCGTCCATTCATGCCTTTTCCATATTAACCCGGAAAAAGTAACGCAAAGATATTAAATATTAAGATATATATATAGCTAAAGTGTTGTTTTTATTATAATTTAATGAAATCAGCCTTTTTTTTCTTGACGATATTTAATATTACGCGGGTGATGCTCTATTATTTCACTCCGTAACATGTTCCGATCGATGTGGGTATATATCTCCGTAGTGGCAATGGATTCATGGCCAAGCATACATTGAATTGCTCGTAAATTGGCTCCTCCTTCCAACAAATGAGTGGCAAATGAATGACGAAATGTATGCGGACTGATGTTCTTGGTGATACCGCTTATCTGTGCCAGTTCCTTGATGAGGTGGAAGACCATAATACGGGATATGTTTTTACCCCATCGGGCCAGAAAAACAAAATCTTCATACTCTTTTTTTATTTTTCCCCGGTTCCGGTCAATAAAGTATAGTTGTATCTCTTTAATAGCTCGTGGAGAAATCGGTACCAGACGTTGTTTGCTACCTTTACCTTCTACTTTGATAAAACCTTCATCAAAATAAAGATCGGAAAGCTTTAAATTGGTCAGCTCGGATACGCGTAAACCGCAGCTATACAAGGTTTCCAGCATGGCACGATTGCGCTGGCCTTCGTTTTTGCTAAGGTCTATGGCTGAGATGATGGTATCAATTTCTTCAACTGTCAGTACCTCTGGTATTTTAAAGCCTATTTTGGGGCCTTCAAGCAGTTCGCTGGGATCGGCTTCTATATAGTCGGCCATAATGAGAAAGTGGAAGAAAGATTTGATACCTGAAATAATTCGTGCCTGCGAACGTGGGTGAATACCAATATCATGCAGTCCGGCAGAGAAGCGTTCCAGATCATTCAGGCAAACATCCAGAACTCCGGTATTTTCTGCTTGCAGGAAGTTGAGTAACTTACTCAGATCGGTCATGTAAGCATCCTGCGTATTTTTAGACAGAGACTTCTCTAACTTCAGATATTGTTGATACTTTTTGATTATCTGCTCTTGTGTATCCTTCTTCTCGGTTTTTTCGTTTACTTTCATTTCTTTTTTCTACCTTTGCTCCGCGAAGACAGGCTGCACCTCAGCAAAATACAAATAAATTTGCTTCTACATTCGGTTTGCGCTATCTTTGCACCCTGAAATAATGTTCCCGAGACAAAGGTATTAAAATTAGTAGGATTGTGTTATGAGGATACAAATTATTAATGGCCCCAATATTAATCTGTTGGGCAAGCGTGAACCTTCCATATATGGAAGCGTTACATTTGAAGACTATCTGGCTGAACTCCGCAAAGTGTATAAGGATATAGAAATTAACTATTTTCAATCGAATATTGAGGGAGAACTGATTGACTGCATTCAGCAGGTGGGTTTTGAAGCAGATGGTATTATTTTGAATGCAGGGGCTTATACACATACGTCTATTGCTTTACAGGATGCTATTCGTGCGGTGACTGCCCCGGTAATCGAAGTACATATCTCTAATGTACACAGTCGTGAAGATTTTCGTCATGTGTCTATGATTGCTTGTGCCTGTAAAGGAGTTATTTGTGGTTTTGGCCTCAATTCATACCGTCTGGCTCTTGAAGCTTTAAAATAATAATGTGAGGATAAAATAGATTCATATAATTAATGTGTAAATAAGCCGGAGGATAATTGGCATATGGGCACATTATCAAAATTAAATAATTATTTAAGATGTTGCTGAAACAGACTAAAATCGTAGCTTCCATCTCAGACAGACGCTGCGACGTAGACTTTATAAAACAGTTGTTTGATGCCGGGATGAATGTTGTTCGTATGAATACCGCGCATGCCAGCCGTGAAGGTTTTGAAGCTTTGATAGCTAATGTACGTGCCGTTTCCAATCGTATTGCCATCTTGATGGATACCAAAGGACCGGAAGTACGAACTACTGCTAATGCCGAACCCATTCCTTTTCAGATTGGAGAGAAAGTGAAGATTGTTGGTAACCCTGATTTGGAAACAACCCGCGAATGTATTGCTGTTTCATATCCCAATTTTGTACATGATCTGAATATCGGTGGAACGATTCTTATTGATGATGGTGATCTTGAACTTCGTGTGATTGATAAAACAAGTGACTATTTGCTTTGTGAAGTGCAGAATGAAGCTGTCTTGGGTAGTCGTAAAAGTGTGAATGTTCCGGGGGTACGAATCAATTTGCCTTCGTTGACAGAAAAAGACCGCAATAATATATTGTATGCTATTGAGAAGGATATCGATTTTATAGCACATTCGTTCGTACGCAACAGACAAGATGTGCTTGATATTCGTACCATTCTTGATGAGCATAATAGTGATATTAAAATTATAGCCAAAATTGAGAATCAGGAAGGTGTTGATAATATCGATGAAATCCTTGAGGTGGCTGATGGGGTGATGGTAGCGCGTGGTGATCTGGGTATTGAAGTACCGCAAGAACGCATTCCGGGTATCCAGCGTACACTGATTCGTAAATGTGTGTTGGCAAAGAAGCCGGTTATTGTAGCTACACAGATGCTTCACACTATGATTAATAACCCGCGTCCAACTCGTGCGGAGGTAACTGATATTGCTAATGCTATCTATTATCGTACTGATGCTTTGATGCTGAGTGGTGAAACGGCTTATGGTAAATATCCGGTAGAAGCTGTGAAAACGATGACCGCTATTGCCGCACAAGCTGAAAAAGATAAACTGGAAGAGAACGATATCCGCATTCCGTTGGATGAAAATAGCAATGATGTGACTGCATTCCTTGCCAAGCAAGCTGTGAAAGCTACAGCCAAGTTAAAGATGCGTGCTATTATTACTGATAGTTATAGTGGACGTACTGCCCGTAACCTTGCTGCTTTCCGTGGTAAATATCCTGTGCTGGCCATTTGTTACAAGGAGAAAACCATGCGTCATTTAGCTCTTTCTTATGGGGTGGAAGCGATCTATATGCCCGAATTGGCTAACGGACAGGAGTATTACTTTGCTGCACTACGCCGTCTGTTGAAAGAAGGACGTTTGTGTCCTTCGGATATGGTAGGTTATTTGAGTAGTGGTAAAGCGGGAACCCAAACTTCTTTCCTTGAAATCAACGTTGTGGAAGATGCGTTGAAACACGCTGAAGAGACCGTATTGCCTAATAAGAACAGATATTTATAATTTATAATTGGACGATTTACAATTTACGATTGAAATCACTCTTGTTTATCAGAAGTGATTTCAATCGTAAATTGTAAATCGTCCAATCGTAAATCCTTTTTCTCTTTCCATGGATACTATAGACGATTACATCCTGAGCCATATAGATGATGAAGGCGATTATCTGAAAGCCTTGTATCGTGACACACATGTTAAATTGCTCCGTCCTCGTATGGCTTCGGGTCATTTGCAGGGAAGAATGTTGAAGATGTTTGTCGAGATGATTCGCCCCCGGCAGGTACTTGAAATAGGTACGTATAGCGGATATTCTGCTCTTTGCCTGGCCGAGGGACTTCCGGAAGGAGGAATGCTTCATACATTTGAGATAAATGATGAACAAGAGGATTTTACACGTCCCTGGTTGGAAGGATCGGCTTATGCTGATAAAATAAAGTTCTATATCGGTGATGCCCTTGAACTTGTTCCCGGATTGGGTATTGTGTTTGATCTTGCCTTTATAGATGGGGATAAGCGTAAATATATCGAATATTACGAAATGACGCTTGCGCATCTTTCTACCGGAGGTTATATTATAGCCGATAATACTTTGTGGGACGGTCATGTCCTGGAAGAACATCCGCATAGTAACGATTATCAAACAATTGGTATTAAAGCATTCAATGATCTTGTGGCAAAAGATACAAGGGTAGAGAAGGTGATACTTCCTTTGCGGGATGGGCTGACGATTATCCGCAAGAAATAGTGCTAACTTAGTGGGTATGCTATTTCGATAATGAAAACTAAAAATATCATATAAATAGCCTGTCAAGCGATATATTTCTGTAACTTTGTGTTTTATATGAGTAGGTGAAGGTCGCCTGCTCAATATGAATAATTACATTTAATAAACCTGATAAATAACTTTATGGAAACAACCAGACAGAATAAGATATCCCGTTTGTTGCAAAAAGAATTGAGTGAAATCTTCTTGTTACAAACTAAGGCGATGCCCGGTATACTGGTGTCGGTAAGTGCAGTTCGTATCAGTCCTGATATGAGTATAGCGCGTGTATACCTTAGTATTTTTCCTTCTGAAAAGGGAGAAGAGATGGTGAAAAATATCAATAACAACATGAAATCTATCCGGTATGAGCTCGGAACGCGGGTTCGTCACCAGTTGCGTATCATTCCCGAACTGAAATTCTTTGTGGATGATTCATTGGATTATATAGAAAAGATAGATTCTCTTTTGAAGTGAACCTGCCCTTTTATATAGCCCGGCGCTATCTCTTTTCAAAGAAGAAGCACAATGCCATCAATATTATTTCCGGCATATCAGTATGTGGGGTAGCACTTGCTACACTGGCGTTGGTCTGTACACTTTCTGTATTTAACGGTTTCCAGGATATGGTGGCCAGCTTTTTTACAGCGTTCGATCCCGAACTGAAGATCAGTATTCGGGAAGGTAAGGTTTTCGATGGACAAGACGAACGCATACAAGCGATTCGTGCCTTGCCGGAAGTCGCTGTATTCACCGAAACGCTGGAAGAAAATGCGATGGTACAGTACAAAGACCGTCAGACAATGGCTGTAATAAAAGGAGTGGAAGATAACTTTGAGGATCTTACGTCTATTGACAGCATTCTTTATGGGGCAGGGGATTTTCTACTTCATGATTCCATAGTAGATTATGCTGTGATGGGTATCGAACTGGTTTCGACACTGGGTACAGGTATACAGTTTGTTGATCCGTTGCAGATTTATACCCCTAAGCGGAATGCTAAGGTGAATATGGCAAATCCTTCTGCTTCTTTTAATATGGAGTATCTTTTTTCTCCGGGTACTGTCTTTGTGGTCAATCAGCAAAAGTATGATAGCCGTTATATTCTTACTTCCCTTGATTTTGTGCGTCGGATGCTTGATTATACAACTGAAGTCTCTGCTATTGAATTGAAATTAAATCCTGGTGTGAGCACCTCTTCCGCCAAATCAAAGATTGCATCGATATTGGGTGATGACTTTGTTGTGCAGGATCGCTATGAGCAACAAGAAGACGTATTTCGGATTATGGAGATAGAGAAATTGATTTCATATCTTTTTCTCACGTTTATTTTGATGATTGCCTGTTTTAATGTAATAGGTTCTCTTTCTATGTTGATTCTTGATAAGAAAGAGGATGTTGTGACTTTACGCAATTTGGGAGCGGATGATCGTTTGATTTCCAGAATATTTCTTTTTGAAGGGCGTTTGATTTCTCTCTTTGGTGCTATATCCGGTATTGTATTGGGATTGATTCTCTGTTTGATACAACAAAAATTTGGTATTATCTCTTTAGGTGGAGGAGGTGGAAACTTTCTGGTGGATGCCTATCCGGTCAGCGTACATTTTGGGGATGTAGTGTTGGTGTTTGTAACGGTACTTGCCGTTGGTTTTCTTTCGGTGTGGTACCCGGTGCGTTATCTTAGCAAACGATTGCTCTCTTCAGGAGGGAAATAATAAATAATGATGTCTACCAAACGACTTCTATATTAAAAAACAACACCCCATATAATTTAGTACTAAATTATATGGGGTGCCCAAAAAGAACTCTTTTTTCTGTTACTGAATAGCTATCTTATAAGTACTAGTTGTGTTGTCTTTAGTTCGGATACATACAATGTATATACCTGTTGAGCCTACAGGTACTTCAATGCTCTGACTGGCTTCACCATTCGCTATTATTTGTCCCGTAGAAGTGAGTATGGAGTAAGTACAATCTTCTGTAGGGATAATTGTAATATTGGTATCGGTAGCATAAATTCGGGCTATATTCTCATTTGTTTTTTCCAGTCCTGTTCCTTGTGTTATTACACAGGAAGTTGTCTGATAGGGCTCATTGTAATCTGTATAATCAGGATATGCTTTGGAAGAGATAACACAGTAGATTGCACCATCTGGTATGGTATTGAAACGGAATTTACATCCTTCTGTTACCGTGTAGTCTTTTCCTGCACTAAGTTTTTCACCCGTACTGGCAAGATACCATTCAAAAGTAGGATAGACACCATTAGGGAAGTATGAACCGGCCAATCCTTTCTTTTTCACATACCAGTCCGAAAAATCAATTGTCTCATCAGTCCTATAACTGCTTGCCAGTTCATATTTCATCACTTTATCTTTCTGATATATGTATGACATTTTTATCTTCTCACCTTCGGGAAAGTTTGGCATGATCATATAATTGTATGAGCAGTCGATTTCCAGAATCTGATTCAGACTTTCGGGAACCAATATCTTTGTCAACTCGTTATATGAACAATCCAGATACGTCAGGTTGATATAAGAACTTATATCCAGTGTCTTTAAACCATTCTCTTTACATGTCAGAGAAGTCATGGCAGCTGCATTTTCCGGAAGAGTCACTTCTTTTATTCCACTACAGTTCAAAATATGCAAATTGGTATATTCTTTCAGATTAATGCTGGTCAATGCTGTGTATTCACAATTTAATTCTGTTAAAGCTGTTTTTACAGTCGGAAGAGCAAGAGTTGCAAGTTTAGTATTGCTCTTGCAGATTAATTTACTCAGTTTACTGCATGTATTAACATCCAATCCTTCTAATGAAGAATTACTGGTGGCTTCTAATGAAGTTAAATTGGTATACTTACTCAAATCTATTGTCTTTGAGGATAGTTTTTTCAGGATGACAGTTTCTAAATTCTCTGTTTCGTCCGGCAGAACAATTGTGGCGGCACTGGATGGAGCATAATTCAGATTTTTTAGTCCTGACCAATCATGTATATCCAGATTTCTTATATTACTGTTTTCAATAGTCAGACTGGTTATAGTCGTTACATTTTCGGGGTATGTAATTGTTGTGATTTTAGAGCTTTCTTTAATGGAAAGTATTTCCAGTGCTGCACATTTACTTAAATCAACTCCTGTGAGATAATCGCAGTAAGCTAAAGAAATTTCCTTTATTTTGGCTGCATCTGTATAAATTTTAATAACCTTTGTATCTGTAGGTGTACCTTGTATAGATGTTTTTGTTGAATTTATAACTTTATCAACCAGATTTCCATCTCCCCAGTCTATTTGAATGGTTGTATTATCTTCTGTTGCCCCAATAGAGAAGCCAATACTCCTTTCATTGGATGTAGTGAGGCTGATAACCGGATCGGCTGCTTTTTCGATAATTACATCCGTAGTACGATAAGGAGAGTTATAATCTTGATAATCAGGATATGCTTTGGAGGCAATGACACAATAGATACTACCCTCAGGGACTGCATTGAACCGGAATTTTGCAGATTCTGTCACAGAGTAATCTTTTCCTTCTTCCAGTGGCTCTTTGCTTCCATCTACATACCAAGTGAAGGTAGGATAAACTCCTTCCGGGAAATAAGAACCTTTGATACCTTTTTTAAGAATATAAAGTTCGGACAGGTCTATTATATCATTTGTGGTATATCTTTCACTTAGAGTGTATTGTGAGACTTTCTCTCTTTGGTCCATATAGGTCAAATCGATCTTCTCACCTTCCGGGAAATTGGGTAAAAACAGATAGTTGTAAGAACAGTCGATATTGATATCCTGGTTCGGATTCCCGGGAACTTTTATCTCTGTCAGTTCGTTATATGAACAATCCAGATACGTCAGGTTGGTACATGAACTTATATCCAGTACTTTCAGGCCATTTTCTTTGCAAGTCAATGAAGTCAAAGTAGACGGATCTTCGGGGAGGATTGTCTCTTTGATCCCGCTACAATTTAATACCTGCAATTTGCTATATTCTTTTAAGTCTATGGCTGTTAGTGCAGTATATTCACAATCCAGTTCTGTTAAAGTTGTTTTGATTTCCGGTAGAGTAAGAGTCGTTAGTTTGGTGTCTCTTTTACAAATTAGTTTTGTTAACTTGCTGCATTTACTCACATCCAGTGTTTCCAATGCAGAGTGAGAGGTTACTTCAAGAGAAGCCAGATTGACATATTTGTTTAAATCTATAGCTTTTAATGATAATTTACTGAGAACGATACTTTCCAGGTTTCCGGCTTCGTCGGGTAATACAATAGTACTGATACCGTAAGGACTATATTTTAGGTTTTTGAGGCCAGACCAATTATGTAAGTCTATATTTTTTATACTGCTATTGTCAATGGTGAGATTCTCCAGTGTGGTTATATCTTCCGGATAGACAATGGAAGTAATTTTAGAGCTTTCCTTTATTGATAAGGTTTGCAAAGCTGTACATTTACTTAAATCGACGCCTGTGAGGTAATCACAATAAGCTAAAGAAACTTCCTTTATCTTAGCTGCATCTGCATAAATTTTAATATTTTTTGTTCCTGCAGGAGTACCCTGTATAGAAGTCTTTGCGGAGTTTATAACTTTATCAACGAGGTTTCCATCTCCCCAGTCTATCTGTATAGAAGTATTATCTTCAGTAGCTCCTAAGGAGAAACCAATAACTCTTTCATTGGATGTAGTTAAAATGATAGCCGGCTCAGCTGCTTTTTCAATAGTAGTATCGGTAGTCCGGTACGGAGAATTGTAATCCTGATAAGCCGGATAGGCTTTGGAGGCAATGACACAATAAACACTATTTTCGGGAACTATATTGAATTTGAATTTTCCAGGCTCAGTTGTTATGTAGTCCTTTCCTTCTTCCAAGGGATCGCTGTTTCCGTTTGTATACCAGTTGAAGGTAGGATAAACTCCATCTGTAAAGTAGGAACCTCTAATTCCTTTTTTAGAAACGTAAAATTCAGACAGGTCAATAATGTCATTTGTTGTATAACTTTCATTTAAAGTGTATTGTGATACTTTTTCCCGCTGGTCCATATAGTATAAAGTGATGTTTTCACCTTCGGGAAAATGAGGCATGATCATGTAATTGTATGAACAGTCTACAGACAGATTTTTATCCGAACTGGGAGTTTGGATAGAGGTAAGAAAGTTATAAGTACAATCCAGATTTGTCAGATTGGTATATTTACTGATATCCAATGTCGTCAGACCACATTGTTGTAACGTTAAGTCATTCAGAATATCTGTATTTTCCGGAAGTATCAATGTTTCTAATGTTGCATCTGCATTGGATAAGGCAAGTGTCTTAAGCTTTGTACATTTACTTGCGTCAAAAGAAGCCAGATTGAGATATCTACAGTTGATCTTTGTCAATTGATTCTCTGTAGAGGAAGGGAGAATAATTTCAGTTACACCTTGGCAACTTGAACAGGACAGTTCTGTTAATGCCAGACATTTACTGAAATCAAGTACTTTTAGAAGTTTATTGGAAGAGATTTCAATCTTTTTCAGCTTATTGGCATCTCCGTATACGTTGACTGAAGTACCCGAAGCGGAACCATTGACTGCTGTTCCGGTTGTTTTAACCGTTTGTTCTATTGCTCCCTCACCAAAGTCTACCTGGAAAACAGTTTCTTCGGTTGCATACAGTTTAAAACTGATTTTACCGGCAGTACAAGTCATATTGATAATAGGTTCATCTTCATTTTTCTCTGCCCATACGCCAATGACTATCAGTGACATAAGACAGGTAATAAGTAGTCGTTTTTTCATATCTTCCGATGTGTATTAGTGAATAAATATTGTCCGGAACGTCAAATACGGGATTTTACGCCCGGACAATTGTTAAGAATAAAGTAAAGAGAGAGAGTTTTATTTTTTGATGACTTTTATAGAAGCATTGATAGAGCCGCCTCCAACTCTTATCAGGTAAATGCCTTCGGCCCAGTTTGACCCTGTAACAGTTATATTAGCTTCATTTGTAGTCTTCTCATAAACGGTTTGTCCGTTAGCATTGAATACACGAATTAATTTCGATGTATTATCTCCGGTTTTTATGTTGAAGTCAGAGTGGAATACCGTTGGATAAACGCTGATCTTATTGTCTTCTACCTTGTTGATAGAAGTTCCTTTTACCTGATGGAAAGTCATTTCCGGTGATAAATAGAAAGAGAATCCGGTTTTATCAATCTCGTTAAACGGCCAGGGAAGATCAGGTACACAATACCATCCTCCGTTAAGATTTAACTCTGCGGCTCCTGCTGCATGAATCCGGACATAAGCAGAAGCAACTTTATCTGCTCTGTACACATCACAAACCAAAGCTAATTTGGTAGTTGCATCCGGTACGATAGATTCGTCCAGTTCTATAGATAAATAGAATGTTCCTTTGACTTTTATAGGAGTTGCAAATTTAATTTTTCTGATGACATCTTCGTAGTCTACAGAAGTGGTACCGAAAGCACCGCTCATTGTTGTAACATATTCTCCAAATACATTATCCGGATCCGGTGCTCCCCATTTCTCTCCATATAATCTGACTTTTACAGGTTTACCTTTGTTAGTGGTAGCTGCTTTGTATACATACAATCTGAAATGAACGGCACTGACGGTTGCTTCAGCGTCAGCAGGCAGTTCAAATCTTTCAGCAAAGGTGGTATAATATCTATTTATACCACTAACGTAGTCATTTGAACCAGGAACATCTGTTTCCGGCATGAACAGTCCATCGTACATATCAGAACTGTTAGCAACAATGTCTGTAACATCCTCTTTTCCTAAAATACCTACATTTACAATGTCTGAGAATGAATCAGTGGATTTAGAGTTTGTTACAGTCAACAGAGGTTTGTAATCTCCACTCTCCGAATAGGTTACAACCGGACTTTCTTCGGTAGTAGTAGCCGGATTCCCGAATGTGTTCCATTGGTAATCAGTTGCATATTTAGACTGATTAATAAATGAGATAGGTTGTTCCGGATATACATAACGCAAGCGTTCTTTTATATGATTGGCATGAGTTGACCAAAGACCACCGTACGCAACGTATTTAGCTACAGCCGGAAAAGGATTTTCATTATCATAGACTTCAAAATTGTCTATTCCTACACCGTTTGCAGCAGTCGTGGTGAAACCAATTCCGAAGTAATAGATGCCATCGGTTTCAGGTATGAAATCAGCTTCTACTTTCTTCCATTCCTTGTACTTGATATTTTTTAAATCTACCAATGTGATACAATCAGCTTCCTTTGATTGTCCTTTACCAACAGTAAAACGTAAGCTTTCGCTCTTATTGGCAGACTCGGAGAGTCCCGGAGCCAATAACCAGAAACTGGCATGGTAAATTTTTCCGGCTTTCATCTCAAATCCGGGAGTATATGCCCAGTTATTTTCTGTTGCAGAAGAATAGGTACCGAGGCAATTAGGTTCGGAATATATATTTTTCCAACCATTGAATGTAGTGATGGCAAAAGCATCTTTGTCACCTGTACAAACCCATCCTTCGGGAACAGTCCGAATCTCATAACTATCAAAATCATTAGAATAGGGTAAAGTACCTAATGTAGTGGCCCGCGTTGTTACTGTCCGGGAGTTTGTTACTTCCGGTGTACCTACTTTCTCCGTTTTATTTCTTTGTGGCTTGATTTGTTGGGCATTCACCTGTGAACAAGCTAAAAAGACGAATAAAACCATCTGAATAAAAATGTAAAAACTCTTTCTTTTCATATTCGTAATTTTTATGTGGTTATTTAATGTATCTGATTGTTTTGAACCAAACAACGTCCGGGTTATCGTTTCTTCTGAATGTGATTTCACTCGGACTTTTCAGGTTGTTATAAGTCATGTTGTATGGTTCGTCATCACTCATGTATCCCAGAATCATTTTGAAATATTCCATATAGAAGTATCTGGCAAAATCATCTCCTCCTCCGGCGAAAATTATTTTCACCTGGTCGGCATCTTTTATCGGAACGAAGTCCATATAAAAATTAGCACTATACAATTTTCTGTCATTAATCGAATAACTGTATATAGTAAATACTTGATAAGGACTTTGTAAAGAGGCCTGTTGTAACTCTTCCGGACCTTGTCCATAAAGGTCTTTTTTCATGTTTTCGGCAGCAGTATTCCACATGGTAGTAAATCGGGGACCCATCTGTTTCGTGTCAAAGAACCAGTTACCTTTTTTTGTTACAAATGCTTCTCCTAAAGGCATTTGTGTGATTTGTACATTCTCTGCCCCTTCATCTGTACAAGTCAGGTGAGTTCTATCTTCCGAAGCAGTGAAATTCTGTATTGTTTTTCCTGCAATGGTTACGGGCTCTTTGAATTTGATGCCATCTGTAGTATAGATATAGGCCATTCCTTCGGCTGATGAACTGACTCCTTCCGGCAGATTGAAAGTCTGGTAACGTCCTATTTCCTCGGATTCTTCCATTTCTATAGTAGTACCATTTACATTCAAACGCATGGTGAATCCCGGAAAAGCTTCTATCATCTTATCCAACTTATTGCTGTAACTTTCCCATGTCATGTCATTGGGCAGAGGGATCATTTGCATTTTAGTCCCATTCTTTTTCCCCTTTAATTCGATTTTGTCTTTGGCTACATTAAGAATGATGAATTCATAGTCGCCCTCGTAACCAAGTCCATCCGGATTGGGATCGGAGAATTGGTGCAGTATGTGATTGTATGTATCAAAACTTAATATAGGGCCCATATCTCCCTTTATCTGATACATACTTGTAACCTGGTCGCCCGGTGATTCCAGTATGGGCGATTCTGCGGTAATACTTACTTCTCCCTGTTCGGAGAAGACCATGTAGAAACGGAAGCCTCCGTATTTGTTATCTTCGGGATAGTATTCAAAAATCCATCCGTTTTCCGAATCAGTCAGTATTTCCTTACACTGTTGCAACATTGCATTCATCCTGTTGGCAGAAGAACTGTCGAATATGTTTTTTTCATCTGAGCATGAAGTAATGCACAATGTAAACAAAGCAATGATAGTATAAGCTAATTTATTCATTGTATGTTGTTTTTTCATTTAAAATTGAATCAATATCTCCGGAACGTCTGATGATAATGGTTCTTAACTCATCAATGTCAATATTCCATGCAGTCATTAGCCATTCTTTTGCCATATCGAACTTGGTCTGTATTTTGGCAGCTCCCTCCGTTCCTGCATTTGCCAGCATGTTTTCCCAGAAACCATCCGGTTTAACAAGATAGTTGGCTATTATTTCTACAAAGTCTTCTTGTGGTTCCATACCTGCATAAGGAGTAACGAAACCAAGTTTCCAGGCTTGTTGCTCGGTTCTGTTTTGCCAGCCGGTAGACGAATAATCGGCTGCGGATATCTGATTATATTCGGTAGGATAGTTCTTTTTCTGATGCAGGATATGAGCAAATTCATGATGCATTGTTTCAAAATAGTATTCATTCAGCATCTCTACATCTGTAGGATCTATGGCATTCACCTTATATAATATGACTTTGATACCAGCTTCTGCCGAACCTAATACTTCTGTAGAAGAAGAGGCATTGATGGCTGATGAACCAACCAGCAGAATGACTTTGGGTGCATAGGTTCTCATGAAGTCTTTATTTTTTCCGGTTTTGTCGAATATTTCATCATAAGATTCAAGCCACAGATACTTGATAATTTTTGCCAGCTTTTTTGACTTCTCCACTTCGGCCGGAATAAGATTGTATGACATGTCTGCTTCTATGTCTTCCATCCGGTATTTGAAATCAATATTATATTCTTTCACATAGTTTTGAAGCAACCAATTGTCAAATTCTGTGCGCTCACGAGGAGTTGTATCAAAAATACTTTCTCCGAACTTATCATCAGAGCAGGAAGATATCATCACTCCGGTTAAAAAGATTACTAATGTGTATAATAAAACCTTCTTCATATGTTTCTGTACATTTATTTATTATTATCTGGGATTAGGTTGCATACCGGCTCCGATTGCATCTGCAGGTAATTGTAACACTCTTCTGGGGTCGTTTTTAGTCAGGATATCATCGGCTTGTCCGGATATATTGTGTTTGATTTCGATACCGAACCGTTTAATATCAAACCACCTAAGACCTTCGTGTACAGTTTCTATACGTCGGAAGTGCAAAAGACAGTACATAAAGTTTAGTTGCTTGTCACCGTCAATCTCAAACATTGGGTTTAATTCCGGACGCAATGCTTTATCTGCTGTTTTATAATAAGCATTGATGTAATCTTCAGTCAGCGGTTTTACCCCTTTCATCGTGTGTGAATCATACCAGGAAATCAAATCCTTTGCTGCATTGGAATAATCTTTCATATGAATATATGCTTCTGCGCGGCAAAGTAGTGTTTCATCAGTAGTGAAAACCGTATTTACGATATTCAGATACCCTATACCTGATATGACATCCGTATACTCAATAAATCCATAGAGTTTAGGATAGTAGGATGCCTGATCGCCTCCATATATTTTATTTGCATGATAAAGATATTCCGGAGTTACCCAGGGTCCTAAGCTCCAGTAGGTTTCCTGCAGTTTGGCTGTATTCATTGCATATCTGCAATATTTAGAACTCCAGTGGTTGTAATTCCACATAGATGTAGCGGGCATTAACAGGAGATTACATGGTAATTCAGCTTTTACATAGGCAATACCGCAATCTTTTGCAGCGGCAATGCTCTGGTATTGCGTAAGGTTACGGAGCACTTTTGCCGGATTGTCTCCAATGGCCTTTGTGGCGTATTTAGCAGCTTTATCATAATTACCGTAATATAGGTTGAATCGTGCGGCAAAAGCATAAGCTGCTTTCTGATTAAAATGGTATTTGATAACAGTACTTTTGTACTTTGTGTCGTCAATAAGTGGCAGACCTTCTTCTATATCACGATTTATCTTTTCATATACTTCCGCAACAGTACCTCTTTCATATTTTCCGGATACTATTTTTTCCGGTTTTTCTACATAAGGTATTCCCAGGTCTGCACTGCTTGTTTGTGGATTATATGCTTTACAAAAGACATTGGCCAGAATGAAGTGCGAGTAAGCGCGACAGATGAGAGCTTCTCCTTTGGCAGCCACTTCTGTTTCATCGTCTCCTTCGGAGGTGCTGAGGTATTCCATTGCATGATTGGCGGCGGCTATTGCCTTATAGTACTCATTCCAGATAAATTGTGGAGTATCCTGCTGGTTATCTGTAAAATCCTGCCATTTGTAGCTTTCTTCCACACTTTTATTAAAAGAGATATAGAGTGGTCCGTTGTCTGCAACATTGTCAGACATTAATTCTGTAACTTGTACGTAAGTTCCGGTAGGATAGGCCGAGACGAGTAGTTGCAGTACTTTCTCGTTATTGTCGAGCTCGGTTCTGTTATCCGGCATTTTGTCCAGAAAACCGTCACAAGAGGATATCATCAGGAGCATTGCTGTGACTCCAAACCAGGTTGAGTATTTATTTCTATGTTTCATATTCATTGCAGTCTTTTTATAATCCAAGTCTTAAAGTTAAAGTGAACTGTTTGGGTACAGGAGAAGCAACTCCTCCCGAGCGGAAGAATTCCGGATCCTGTCCGTTTAATTTGGAATCCGAATAAATCAGAAATAGGTTTGTAGCTTGTAATTTAAGTTGTAGATTGTTCAGCTTGAACTGTTTGATCCAGGCTGGATTGAAGTCATATGACAAAGAGATTTCTTTCATTCGGATAAAATCACCTTTTGCTACACGAACATCCGAATAGTTGTATGCATTATAGGCATATTTCAGGTTTGGAATATCTTTCACCTGGCGGGTATGAGCTATAACCGGTATGTTGGTATAGGCTTCATCTCCCGGTACGGTCCATCTGTTCCTGAATTCTTTGGGCATGGCGTCCAGATCGGAGTACTCGCTTTTGAATACAGGGTCAAGACGAACTACATTTCCAAAAGAATAAGTCATGAAAACATTCAATTTAAAACTCTTATACGAAAAGATATTGCCGAAACTTCCTGTAATAGTCGGGTCGGTGGGACCTTCATATTTCAGAAAATCTTTCTTTAGGGCTTCCTGGAAGTTGATATCTGTAATTGTGACCTCTCCGTCTTCGTTGATAAAAGTAGGGAGTCCATCTTCATTCAGACCCTGGAAAGGAATGGAAAATAATGCACGTACAGGATACCCTTTTTCTGCAAATCCCATACCGGAGATAAGGCTCATTACACGTGCTTTTGAATCCAGTTCGGTTATTTCATTCTTTGATTTTGAGAAGATGAAATCCGTGGTCCACTGAAAATCTTTAGTACGTATATTTTTTGTTGATAAGGTAAATTCCACTCCGCTTGATTTCATGGAAGCTACATTGGCATACTTAGTACCCTGTCCGCCACCGCCTTGAGTGTTGATAAGCCCTATTAAGTCGTAGTTATTACGGGTATAATAATCCAGGCTCAGATTAATTCTGTTGTCAATGAAGCCAAAGTCGGCACCCACATTAAACTCATGTTTCTTCTCGTAAGTCAATTCACTGTTTTCCAGATCTTCTATTTGCAAACCTGATTCTTTCACACCTGCAAAAGGACGAAAGGGGGAGTAGTTACGATATACAACACGGGAATTGGTGACAAAAGCGGGTCCTCTGTCGGCTGTAAGACTATAGGATGCTTTCAATGTAAAATGAGACAGAGCCGGAGTTAGCTTCTCAAAGAATTCTTCTTCGTGCATATTCCACGCAGCAGCTACATTCCATGTGGGTAGCCAGCGGGCTGAACGGGCTTTACCCAGTCTGTTGGAACCCTCATAGCGGATTGTTCCGGTAGCTGTATATTTTCCCATATATGAATAGGTACCCATCCCGAAAAAAGCGAGGTTACGTGAATAGGTCAAATCGTTGTAGTAATACTGGTTATTCTGTTCTATTCCTTGTTTAAATATAAGATAATCATAAAAGGGTATACCTCCCTTTTCGTATTGATATCCCCATCCTCTTGACCAGTATTGGGTTCGGTCGGCTGAATTGGCCTCTGTTCCGGCAAACAGATTCATGATATGTTTGTCTTTGAAACTTGTGTTGTAGCTTAAACTGGCTCTGAAATCATAGCCCAATAATTTATATTCGTTTTTATCAAATATACCTCCTTCCGGCAAAACGACAACTGGCAAAGAATTGGGGACATCCGGATTTTTATATAATAGGGGATTCCTGTCGCGTATAGTAGCGTCCCCTGCTGCTCGGTATGCTTCCGGTTGGTTTGAATTCTCTTTTATCAGATGGTCTTGTGAAGTCATCTGATATTTTACGGCTCCTACTACATTGGCCTCGAGTCCTTTGATGATTTTCCAGTTTAGTTCACCCTGAAATTTAAGGTCTACTACATCCAGGTCAATATAGTTTTTATCTAATTCATTCAGGATGTTGAAAGGGGCATAATTTCTTGTATAATATACAAGTCCTTCGGCATCTTTCAATGCCAATGTTCTTGAAGTGTTCAATGCGTAGCTATACGGGTTGATGTCAAAATCCCGTCTGACTTCTCCGCTTACCACGTCTATCTCCTGGCTTAAAGTTCCGGGAGCTTTCTGTTTTCTGTATGAACCATTGGATAATAATGTCAGTGTCAAGTTATTAGAAAGATTGAAAGAAGCATTTGCGTTGGCTGTATATCTCTTGACCGAGCTGGCTTTTGTCCATCCCGGGTCATTGTAGATACTGATTGAACCGTAGTATTTAGCTTTCTCCGTACCAGAACTGATACTTATTGAGTGGTTCATGGTAATATTATTGTTGAACAATTCATCAAACCAGTTTGTATTTCTCATTTCGGCCATTTGAAGGTAGGCGGCCTGTGCTTCCGGAGTATTCACTAATCCCCATGACTGATCCTTTGGGTTGTAGGAATTAATGAGCTGGTACATTTTTCCGTATACTCCACTGTTGGAAGCTCTGTAGGTATCAGAAAAAATCAACCAGCCTTTTTCTGCCATTTCATTATAAACACCCATTTGTTCTTGGGACCCCATTATGTTGAAATTGTCATAATTGGGCTTTAATCGGGAGGTAAATTCTCCCGTATAATTAATGCGGCTGACACCGGCTTGCCCTCTTTTGGTAGTAATAACCACAACACCAGCCATCGCTCTGGCACCATATATTGAAGTAGCCGATCCGTCTTTCAAAATTTGAAAGCTTTCAATATCATCGGCACTTAGTCCGGCTATTGCCGAACTTATAAGGGTTACAGCATCACCGGAAGATAAGTCGTCGGCATCAATTTCTACCGCATCTTCCATAACCACTCCGTCAACGACCCATAAAGGTTTCGAACTACCATAAATAGAAGTGGCACCACGGACACGTATTTTCGGGGCTGTACCAAATGTTCCGGATACATTTTGTACAGATACTCCGGCGGAACGTCCTTCCAAAGCACGGCTTACGTCCGGTATACCATCCAAACGTGCATCTTCTGCCTTAAGTCTGTCGGTTGCACCGGTAAACAAACGTTTATCCACCTTAGTCATACCTGTTACAACAACCTCTTCCAGCATTTGGGAATCTGAACTAAGCGTAATTTTTATGTTGCCCTCTTTTATAGGTAACTCTTTGGTTTCCATTCCAATGTAAGAAACAATCAGAGTCTTTGCTTTTTCGGGAATACTTATCTGAAAATGTCCGTCGAGGTCGGTTACCGTACCTACTGTCGCATCTTCTTTGAACCTGACACTTACCCCCGGCAGACTCTCTCCCATATCATCTACTACTGTACCTGATATTTGTTTGTTTTTTCCCTTTTCTGAATTTTGGCGGGGCTTGAATATCTGAATGTATTTATCTTTTATTTCATAATTCAAAGCTTGCCCTTTCAGGATAATGTCTAACGCTTCGTTAATGGACTTGTCTTGGAAGTTGATCGTTATTTTTCGTCCCAGATCCACTTCACTCACATTAAACCATAACGAATAAGTAGTTTTTGCTTTTAGCTGTTCTAAAGCTTCTTTGACTGTTACATTTTTCAATTCAAGAGATATATTTTTCTCTTGAGCAGAAACGATTTGTGCACAGACCAGAAAACAGGTGATTAAAGCCATCTTCATGAGGGCTTTCCATTCTTTTACATACATCGGCGCTATTGTTAAAGTTGTAATTAATTATTTCTTGATATGATTATTTCATCTCCATTGATTGTGTAGTGCAGGTTATTGTTAGCTGCCATAATATCGAGTATCTTCGTTATTGTTTCATCGTTCCGGAAATCACCATAGAAGCGCTCCGTACATAGTTGTTTGTCTTTTATTTCTATTTTGACATTGAATGCACGTTCAAGGTCGCGTACAATCTGGCTTAAAGGTTCTTCATTAAAGAATAGTGTGTTTCTTAATGTCACACTGGGAACCCGGATTGCCGCAGTAGGTTGTCCGGTTACATTGCTCGAAATGGCATCCAGTATTTCCTGTTTGGGCTGTGTCCACATTGCGTAACTTTGAGCATCTACGCTTTTTACAGTTACACGATTTTCTTTTTTATTAATAACAGCCTGTTGGTTGGGGATAAGTAATATGTTTTTTGCTTGTCCTTCTATACTGCCTACATTCAAGCTTCCTTCAACCAAAGTAACCCGGGCACTTTCATCTTCGGCATATGATTTGAAGTTGAATTTGGTGCCAAGTACTTTTATTTTCACTTTCCCGGAAAGAACACTGAATGGGAGAAGTTTATTTTTAGTAACTTCAAAATAGGCTTCGCCATCCAAAGAAACATTTCTATCAGATTGTCCAAAGCTCTCCTGATATGAGAGGCGGCTACCCGAATTTAACCAGACAGAAGTCCCGTCCGGCAAAGTTACTTTAGACTTGGAACCATAAGGTATTTCGATGGTTTGTGCCAGATGGGAAGAAGAGGGTGATGTAGAAAGTGCATAATAAGAGCCGACTCCTAATCCGAATGCGATAACAAATACAGCGGCATATTTCATCCATGGATGAAGAGTGATAGAGTGTAGTTTGCTTTTCCGGGGCTTTTTCAATCCGGTCTTCTTTACAAAATGCGTATATGCAGATTCTATATCCGATTTGAAGAAAAATCTGTTTCTGGATATACGCATGCTTTTTATTAAGAAATAGTATTCTTTGTATAGCTGCCTGTTTTCGGCACTACTTTCGTACCATGCTCTCAAAACTGCTTCTTCTTCTTTTGAAATCCGTTTGGAGAACTGTTTGTCTATAAGATTAAAAACATCAATATTACTATTCATACTTGTCGTCTTTTATAAGTAGGACGACCGAAGAATTCAATAGGGTAGTGAGAAACTATATATTTTCGATAAAAAGTTTATTTTTTATCGAAAAAGATATCACGAAGTCTGCCCGAATCGGATTTTATTGATTAAAGAGATAGAAATATAGAGCTGTAATAGCAAGAATGTAATCTTTCAATTCTTCTCTAAGCAAGCTGAGTGCTTTTTTTATGTGGTATTTTACGGTATTGACAGAAATATTTAGTTCGTCGGCAATCTCAGCATAACTTTTGTCACCGTACCGGCTGAGTAAAAACACTTTTCTACATTCTTCCGGCATTTCCCGGATAATGTCTTCTATTTTATCTTCCAGCTCTGATAAAATAATTTGTTCAAACATCTCTTGATCCGGAATATAGCAACTCGATGAACCAATTTCGCTTTCAAAGCTGACTACTTCTGCTTCCCGGGAGTAACTGCGTAAATAGTCAATACTCTTATTGTGTACGGAAGTTAGCAGATATGACTTTACAGATGTTGAAATGTTCAGTAGTTCTCTTTTTTCCCAAATAGAGAGCATAACATCTTCCGCTATATTTTGGCTTAGGTGATAATCTTCCACATATTCATATGCAATAGAACACATCAAGGCATAGTAATGGTCAAAGATGAATCTGAATGTATCATGATCTCCTTTTCTGATTCCATTAATGAGCTGTGCATCGTGCATGAAAATGTCTTTTTTATTATTCATCCGATCCGATATTCGTGTTATTCTATGAAATGTACGATTACTTTACTGATACTATGTCAGTTGTGTATTCTAATTTTTGTTTTTTTTAAAGTATTTATTATAGCAAATCAATAAGTATGAGTAGTTAATACAAGAAATAAAGAATGAAAATAATGACAAATGTATTGTTCCTACTCTTCCAACAGGGTCAAACCCACTCCCTTTACTGTTTTGATACTCACTGTTTCATCCTCTGCGAATAGTTTTCTTAATTTAGTGACAAATACGTCCAGGCTGCGTGAAGCAAAGTAATCACCTTCTGTACCCCATAGTTTTTCAAGAATAGTTTCCCGTTTTACCACTTCACCTTTCTTTTCACAAAGCATCTGTAAGAGTGCAGCTTCGCGTACTGTCAGCGTTCTGCTACTTCCTGATGCGTACTTTAGCGTAGCATGTTCCGCATCCAGTGTATAATTCTTACCTATCCGGTAGATAGCTTCATCTACTGTTGCTGTATTTGTGGGTGCTACAGGCTTTTCCGGTGCTTTTTGGCTCATCTTCATCAATGCCTGTACATGTGCATTCAGTTCTTCCGGGAGAAATGGTTTTTTCAGATAGTTGTTTACTCCCAACTCATAGCCTTTTACTACGTCTTTGGGCGATACCCGTCCCGAACTGAATAGAATAGGGGTGTCTGTATCCGTTTCACGAATGCGCTTCACCATTTCATATCCATCCATTACAGGCATTTCAATGTCCGAAACGATCACGTCCGGTTTCCATTCCTGCCATATTTTTAATCCTTCCACACCGTTCGCGGCATCTTTTATTTCATATCCGCCAATCATGTCTTCAAGCCCGCCCTGAATAATATACCTTAAGTTGGCATCATCTTCAACTAACAATAACCTTATCATACTATCTCTTTATTTTGTTGTGGAATATTTATAGTAAATTCGCTATATTCTCCTTCTATACTTTCAAGCTTTACGCTTCCGTGATGTGCCCGTACAACATGGAATACATAGTTTAATCCAAGTCCAAAACCCGGAGCTCCTCCTTTTCGATTTCGTTGTACGGCTGAGGCACGTTCAAATTTCTCGAATATCTTTCCTTGCTCTTTCAGTGGGATTCCCATACCGTTATCTTTCACACTGATGTGTGTATATCCATTGGATGAGGCCGAAGAGGATATTTTTATTTGTACACTCTCTTCCGAGTATTTGATGGCATTATCAATCAGATTGCTGATAGCCTCTTTCAGAAACTCCTCATCTGCATATACTTTTTCTTCCTGCAGATCAAGGATAAACTCAACATTTTTTTCTGCTTTGGCAGTAAACTTCTCGGTGAGATCTTCCATAATGGGACGCAGATTTACTTCCTTTTTCTCAAGTAGCAGTTTGCCCTCTTCCAGTTTTGACAAAGTCAGTACTTTATTGACCAATGCCAGCAAATGTTCTTCTTCGTCCTCCATGATATCGAAATACTTTTCCTTCCGTTCCGGTTTATCATCCAGTTTTCCGCTACGCAGGATACGTGTACCCATGAGGATAGAACTGAGTGGGGTTTTCATATCATGTATCATGGCATAGGAGAAGTCTTCGCGTATTTTGGCTATTTTATTTTGTTTCACAATCACTTTGATTTGTTGTACAAGGCAATAGATAACGATGAACAGAAGTAATACCGTTCCGATGAGGAACATTCGCATCTGGAGGATAATCAATTTATAAGGATTGTCGATGGTGGCCTGTATACCTTTGGAGAAATCTTCCCGAATAGGGAATATTTGGGTTTGCATTTCGTTGTGAAGCCGGACAAGGCTACTGTCTTCTGCAAAGTCCTCTACATATTTATAGCGTGTAGAATCAATGTCAACGGAATCTATACGGAAATGGAGTTTTCCGAGATTTACTTTGTCCAGCTCTTCCCTGTAACAAGAGTCAAGAGATTGATAGTTGAGAGGGATGTTATATTCGTGATGAATACTGTGCAGGGCAGTTATCAAAATCAATCTGTCAGCCATATCATTTTTCGCACGTATTTTGGTAGAATCCAGTTGGAGTACGGTACCATTGGGAATATTCCCTTTAAATTGCTTACTTGATTTTGAGGATTCCTGTAATTGTGCTTCCAGAAAAGCATTATTGATTTTTTCGTACAATTCATTCTCCAACAAATGATAGGAGTTGGAAAACCACATTCCTTGCAGTGCTACTACCGCCAGGATAGCAATGACAGTAATATATCGAAATAGCGGTTTATTCATGCTTTTTTCTTTTAATTCGTTGGCAAAGATAGAAAAATAGTTTGTGATTATTCACTTTTTTAAGTATTTGGTAACGTCGAATGTTTTGTACGTATGGAAATCTCCCCGCACAGGAAGTGCTTAACGTAGCGTTAACGTAATGATAACATTGTAATAACATACTTTTAATTTACTCCGTTTTATCTTTGCAATGCCGGGAGTAGAGAAAAATAGAAATCCTTCTTCCTTTATTTATATGGAATGAGATGACGACTGATACAGAAAATAAAAAGCCTCTGTTGGCCATTAGCTGTGGAGCAGGTGGGACGCAGATTATCTTGAGGACGGTTCCGTGTGCTTATTCGTTTATTGCATACGAACTTATTCGTGCATTTTTCTTTCTGTTTTTTGTGAAGCGGGGGGTCCGGTCTGTTTCCTTGACAATGAAGGGGAGGTTATTGTTTGCCAATTGTTCGTGTAGTGAACCTTTATATGTATGGCAATTTGTCATAGTATCTTTAATGCCTGCTCTTCTTTTGGGAGTTCTTCCTCTGTGTTACACTCTGTTTTCCGGACGGTTCGTTTTTCTTTTAATCAGCATTCCGTTTCTGCTGATGGGTATCAATGATTATAAAACAATTTGGCTGCTCAGATATTTCGAGGAGAATAATCTGGTAATTAATTATTTAGAGCGAAAGGAGAGGAGGATACATTAAACCGGGAAAGATAATGTGAACTCGCTGAACTTATTTTCTACACTTTCTACCCTGACTCTGCCATTATGTGCAACCATCACCTGCTGAACATAATTTAGTCCGAGTCCGAAGCCGTTGGCTTTACTTCGACTATTGGCTGAAGCACGCTCGAACTTATTGAATATTTTACTTTGTTCTTTCAGTGGGATGCCCAACCCGTTGTCGTGTACTTTAATTTTAATGAAGCCATTTTCTTCTTCACACACAATACTGATTTTTACTTCTTCGTGAGAGTATTTGATAGCATTGTCTATCAGGTTGCTGAGAATCTCACGCAGACAGAATGCATCGGCATAAACAGAATGACAACGGTGGAATACTTTCGAAAATTCTACCGGCTTATGAGCTTTTAAACGGAATTTTTCTATAAGATCATCTATCAAAGGTTCTAAATTCACATTCTCTTTATGTAACTGTAACTTGTCTTTTTCTATTTGTGTGAGTAGTATTACCCGGTTTGACAAGGTAAGCAGATGCTCGCATTCGTCGAACATAGTACGAAGATATCTTTCTTTTTTTACCGGATTGTCATTAATTCTCCCTGTCCCTAATATATGTGCTCCCATAAGAATAGAGTTCAGAGGTGATTTCATATCATGAATCATAGCATAAGTAAGATCTTTCTGGAACTGTGCAAGGCGGCGTTGCAGGAAGGTAATTTTCACCTGGTAGAATACGCAACCAACAATAAGGATAAACATTAATCCCAGTGAAAGCAGTAATGGCCACAACGGTTTTAGTATTAATAGTTGTGGAGAAGATATTGCTGCCTGTACTACTTTGCTGCTATCATTGTTCAGAGGGATGAACCGGGTTATGAGATCCGGTGCCCCGGTTGTATATCCGGAGCGTGTGCTTTCTTCTGTTTCTAAGGTGGGATATTTCAGTATATTGATACAGACCGGGTTTGTGATTCCTGCTTCCTGTAGATAGGTGATAAATACAGAGTCCATATGATGCAAAGAAAATGGAGCAGGGGTGGAGCAGGAGTTTATTGCTTCAAGCATTTTAAGAGCCGAACGTAGCGTATAATTTGCATCAATTGAGTTGTAGACGTGATAAACATATACTCTTGTTACAGGCGTTTTCGTTCGCATGGCCTCCTCTTTTTGCTTTTGTGCAAAAGGAGTAAGACCGGTTTCCGGGAAGTTGAGTATTACTTTTTTTTCTTTACTGGCCAGATAATGAGGAAACTGATGATAACTTACTTCATTGAAGAATGCTTCTTCAAAGTATGTATTTATTTTGTGTGCAAATGCTTCTTGTCCGGTATTGTATAAAAAAACAATCCAGATTATTAGTAATAGAAATGTACCTGCCAGACTGAGTATAGAAAGTGCTTTGGAAGAACGTTGTTTTTTTCCCTGATTCTGTTGTGTTGCCTCCCGGGCGGCTGTCAGAGTTTCTTCGGTCATCGTAAGCAGTGTATTGCTTTCATTCTCAATTTCCTGCCATTGTTCTTGTACTATTTTAACAGGAATATCAGAAACCGGAGCAGCCATGTTTCCGGCTAATACATAAAAAGAGTTTTCCTGTACCTTTATGGTTTGCTGTTGGCGAATGATGAGTTTTATCTGTGAAATGATACTGCATATTACTACGGTCATCAGGCCGAAAGTAAACAGATAGAGTAATGATACTTTCTTTAAAATCAAGACGTAGGGAGAAACAATAACGGCTTGTACGGCTATATCGTTTTCACGGTCTATAAAGAAAGGTTAGGAGGCTAATACACCTACGCTTCGGTTGAATGCCGGGTTTGTGCTGGCCAATGTCCGGTGAGTTTTCGTATCTATTTTGTTGATTACAACTTCGCTGTCAATATGATCTTGTTTCAGCTTCTTTTTCAGTACGGCTGCCAATTCATCAATAGGAAATTCTACACCGTATTCAGTTTTTAATATCCGGGCCAGATACTCATTACCTCGCAGATTTTGCTCGTCTGTCGGGAGGTCTGCATATGGTTCAATAGGTATATAGGTGACGGTTGTTCCGTCAGGATAGGGAAGCTGGTTGACCAGATTGTCGATGGTTTCGTAAAAGGCAATGGAAAAACTCTTTTTTACTGTGAGTTTCATCATTTCCATATTACTGCGATAGGCATAAAATAGCCCTCCGACTTGGAGTATCAGAGTTAATGTAAGTCCTACAAGGGTGATAATCGTTACTTTACGCGTACGCATCTCTTACAATTTTGTCGTAAAGATAGTACATTTTGGGAGAAGCGTTGTGCGGCTTATCGGTTTTTAGGTAGTTATTAGCTGCTATGGAAGTATTACTTTGAGAAGATTGTAAGGTAACTGAAGATAAAAACAAATGTATAAGATCTGCTTTGTATATAATTATAAACTATATATAGTCAACGTTGGCAAATAAAAGATGAATTTTGAAAGTAAATTGATATAACAATTTTGGGTTTTTGCAAACTGCTGTTTACCAATGTGTTATATAGTCTTCTTTTTTCTCTACGAGGAACGCATCGAAACTCTACGAGAAACGACTCGTTAGTCGTAGAGAAACAGGGCTTTTCTCTACGACCAACGAATTGAATATTTATAAGATTTGACAGAAACAACTGGAAAAGAAAAGACCACTTTTTATCAATGTAATAAAATATGATTTCTTTTTCGGGCTATTTCCATACATGGCTAATTTTTATTGTAGTACACAAACTTTGTGAGTGGTATTGGCTACTTTTACCAGATAGATACCCTGGTTTACTTTTTCGGTTGCTTTATTGTCACATATACCGTTAACGATCTGTTTGCCATCAATCGTGTTAATGACATAAGCCGTACTGCTGTCGCTTTCAATAATAATAGTACCATTGTTTACATATACGTTGGCAGTAACGACTTGAGTATTTCCGATACCACTGCCACCCGCTACATTCGCTACGATAAATTTACCACCGAGGTTACCATTATCCACAGGTTGTACGGCGAATTCATAATCAGTCGTATTGAACCCTTTCATACGAATCTGATGGCTATTAATCAGACGAGCTGCAACTTTAGAATCATAAGTTGTAGTCCCGAATATTTTATTCGCCTGGAGGCTTGCCGGGGCATAGGTATAGGTGTAAGTTACTCCGAAGTCATCTGCTTTTTTAGCTTTAATGTATATATTGTAACGGATGGCTTCTGCCGGAGTTGTATCGTCTGTCGCGTTTCCCCAGAAAATAATTACATCTGAACCGTCTTGTTTAACCTGTACATCTGAATTGCTTACAAATTCGGGAGCTTCATTCATAGCAAGATCACTGGTTAAATTATTGGGTACTGCCCGGTTGAACCAGTTAGGCTCCTTAGGTCCCCATCCACTGATAGAATAGTCGAGCGCACCGTCATGGTTGAAATCAATAAAGTTCACATCAGACTCGTGAGAGTTGGTGTTATCATTCAGGAATTCACGGGTGAAGCTGTTGTCTCCATTGTTGTAATATAAGTTAGTGAGGGAGTAGTCAGTTTCCGTCTGCCCGTCTGTTGATGACCATCCACATTGAATCATAATATCAATCTTACCATCATTGTTGATGTCACCTATGGCGGGCATTGCTCTGGCTGTAAGTAGATTGGTTACTTCTGTTTTCAAAGGATCGGCAAAAGTTCCGTCGCCATTATTGATGTATAAGTTTCCTACGGTATTATTGGTTTCTGTGTCACTATTCTTAAAGTCTCCAAACTCCAGAATATCGGGATAACCGTCATTGTTCACATCTGCAGTAAAGGTCGTACCGCTCTTTTGACCTTCGAAAAAGCCCTGCTGGGTTGTTTCGCGGAAAGTGCCGTCACCATTGTTAAAGTAAATAGTGGTAGTGGCAACCCAGCCGTTAGTCTGGTCATTACCGGATACGATGAGATCCAGATATCCGTCTTTATTTAAATCACTCAGATAAACGGAACCGGTTGTGATTGTTTTGAAGGGGTCAATTCCTTCTCCGTCTTCTCCCACGGGATTTTGTACTTCTTCGAAAACACCTTGGTTATTTCTGTATAGAATCACGTGCCAACTCTCATCTTTACGTGCCCAGCCTGTCATAAACAGATCGGTCCATCCGTCATTATCATAATCGCCGGCTGCACAGAAGTAACCCCGGTGTTGTCCTTCGGATTCTCCGATACCCAGTTCGTCTATCTCTTGCTGAACAGCATGCTCAAAAGGGTTATCGGGATCTCCTGTCCCTCTCCAGATAGCAGTATAATTTTCTCTGTTTTGTCCGCCCTCTCCGTTGTCAGTCACTTTTTTTCCCTGTACATAAAGATCCATGATACCGTCGTTGTCGAAATCCAATACAACTGCACCGGCAATCTCGAGCTTAGGAATATTAACGGGTATGTTGGTAAATTCGCTTCCTTCTTCATTTCTGAACAGATATGCATGACCCATATCCTGGTGTTTACCACCAATAAGGAAACGGTCCGGATAACCATCGTTGTTGTAGTCGAACCATAAGTCCTGTCCCCATTGAAACCAGGAACAGACATTGGCACCTTCAGGATCGCTGGGATCTCCCCACGGTTGTCTGATCACATCTCCCCATTCTACTTTTACAGGTTCGGTAGCGAATGCATTCGAAGCTACTAAAGCACTTAATGCCATTGTTGAAAGTAATTTTCTAATTTTCATAATGTAACTATTTAATGGTTAATACTAAAGTCGTTTATCGGAGCTGAAATCCATTCTCTCCATAATTTAGTTTTTGTAAATGAGTTTACTCTGACTGAGGCCTGGAGTAGTACACTTCACACAGTAATAGCCTCTCGACAGTTGCGCTATTGATATGCAGAGCGGATTATCTTTCTTTGTATAATCCGGATAGAACGGGCGTCCTGCAATATCGTAGAGATGAATGTCGGCTGTAAGTTCCCGTTCTGGGAGTTGTACATAGATACTTTCATTATTTTGTTCGTACCATATCTGCACCTTTTCCCGAAGTGCTGTGTTTTTGACGCTTGTATAGTTGGGATCGGGATAAATGCGCATAACAAAACCACCTCCTTCTGCCAGTTTGAAGCTCATCCGGGTTTGGCTGGTAACATCAATCGTATGGCATTTGCAAGCTGTTGCATCTCCTGTTGTACTTGATATATCATTATTTTTTTCCGGTACGTCTTCTATAATGTAAGCCTTATAAGGCATTCCGCGAGTAAGAAATGAAAAATCGACATCCAGTGTCCGTTCTGTCCAGTTGCTTAGTCCGCCTACATACCATTCCTTATCTGATCTGCGGGCCATGACAGCAAACTCACCTATTTTACCTTGCAGCGGTTTGGTTTCGTTCCAGATAGTAGGCACATGTTTTAGAAATTCCATTATTTCGGGGAACTTACGGTATTCTGTTGGCGCATCGCTTACGAATCCCAATGTCTGATGATATACTACATACTGGGCCATTTGATGTGCACGTGTGCCCAGACTCCAGGGAGCACCTGTCCCTTTCCAGGTCCATCCTTTCCGGGTCTTGTTACGCAAAGACCCAGGAGTCATATCCATTGCTCCTCCAAGCATGCGTAAGAAAGGAACGACGGTGTGATACAATGGATTACAGTTGTCGTTCCATTTGTTACTTTCTTCGCCTGTCACAGCTTCGTAACTGATGATATTCGGATAAGTACGGTGCCAGGCTACCGGTTTCGGGCAACCGTGAAGTAATAACATCAACTGGTATTTGGCGCAGCGTTCCGCCATTGTAGGTATCCAGCCTGACGCCACCTGGTCATCTCTTGACATAAAATCGGCTTTCACCCCCGATATACCCCATTCTTTGAAACGGGCAAGCATCGGTTCATCAACCAGCAGGAAGTTAAAATAGCTCCATACCATGATTTTGATATTCTTTGATTTGGCGTATGCACACAGCTCTTTGATGTATTCTTCTCCCCAGCCGGCATCACAAGTCATCCATTCAAATCCCATTTCCGCAGCAAAGTCTACATAATACTTATAAAATTCAAGTGTATGCGGACGTCCGTCTCCAAAAGGACCATAGATAAAGCCAAGATCTCCTTCAAGTTCTCCGTCGTGCAACCATTCAAAAGCTGTCCGGCCGGCCGATATCCAGGAGAAATCTCTTTCTGCCTGAGGCTTTGCCAGTTTGTAAACCAGGTCATTGTTCATTAATTCCGAATCATCACGGCTGATAATGAATCCACGCCAGGGATAAGTGCGTACGCCCGGTGTCAGGGCAATGTAATCATAACGCTCCAATACTGCCTGTGAATCATATTTACTGTCGTTCTTTATTTTTTTAGGATATTCGGCCCATTTGCCTACCAATTTAGTACCGGCTTCTTTTTTGAGCAGATACATGCCCGGGTAATTTTCTAAATCGGACTCAATAACGGTGATACCTATATTTTTCTTATTATTTCGGAAGAAACAGGGGTTGATGCCATAATCTCCTGTTTTAACAGATTTGACACTCAACTCACGTTTGTAAGGAAGTTCCCATTGACTCATCGTACGCTTGTCTTCATCGTAAGCAATCCATACTTGCGGGTTATCCTTAAAGTTGAATTCTGCTATTTCATTCCGGATGGTGATACTTCCGTTTATTTTACTTTCTATCCGGTATGCCACCCCTTCATCATAGGCACGGCAGTGCAAGGAATAGAGAGAACCCAGATCAAGGATCATTTCATTATAGGTATCATCAATCTGGTCATTTTCGCCTAAATGCATGGGAATTTTCTGACTGATGGAATTCCGGGAACACTTTTCTACTGCCGGATTCTCTCCCAGTGTGATCCGACGTCCGTTTCTCTCTACTACCATTGCTATCGGAGAGATTTCCGAAAGGGCTTCGCCGTCAGCGAATATCTGATAAGAGAGGGTGTCCCGCATGCTGATTTTGAGTTCCAGACTTCTGTTTGGGGAACTGACTGTATATTCTTCTTGCGCTTTTATTGGCAAGGTCGCGGTGAGGCATAAAGCGATGGTTAAAATAAGGTGTTTTTTCATATTCAGTATTGTTATTACAAATTCTATTAGCCTCTTTTATTGGCTGCTACAAAGAAACGGCACATTTGGCACATTTGAAATGGAGAATTCTATTCTGGATATGGATAATTTTACCTTTGCAGAAATAACGATATTGGAAAGTAAGATTATCCATATCGATGGTAAGATTATCTATTTCTTTTTTGCTATCTATCTGCTTATTTTGCACTCAGCTAATAGAACGCAAAAAGGGATAGCTTTTATATATGAAGGTAATTTTGTTTTCAGGATTTTTTGGAGGATATTATTTATAAATACGATAAAATGGAAATGAAAAGAAAGATGAGTAACACATTGGGAGCCGGACTTTTGCTGCTGGCATCCGCTTTTAGTTTTTCTGTTCAGGCACAACAGGTTTTTCTGCATAGTGGCGAGCCCGTTGTTGACTGGAAACTGAAGCCGCAGGCTGAAGTAAAAGGGGATGCAAACACTTTGTGCAATGCAGGCTATAATGTATCTTCATGGGTAGATGCAGTAGTTCCCGGTACGGCTTTTACGGCTTATGTAAATGCAGGGCTGGAAAAAGACCCTAATTTTGGTGATAATATTCATAAGGTGGACCGGGCTAAGTATGATCGTAGCTTTTGGTATCGTACCGAATTTAAAGTCCCTGCTGATTTTGACAAGGAACTGATCTGGCTCAACTTTAATGGCGTGAACCGTAAAGCCGAAGTTTATCTGAACGGACACAACTTGGGCATTTTGGATGGTTTTATGCATCGGGGACGTTTTAATGTAACCGACATTGTAAATAAAACCGGTGAGAATGTACTGGCTGTACTGGTACACATGCCTCAAACTCCGTTGGCCAACTGTGGTAGTCCTACTTATCTGTCGAGTGGAGGTTGGGACTGGATGCCATATGTTCCGGGATTGAATATGGGTATTACCGATAAAGTCTTTCTGAGTAATACCGGCGGCGTAACCCTGATTGATCCGTGGATACGTACAGATCTTCCAACTCGTGCCCGTGCAGATTTATCTGTTCAGCTGGAAGTGAAAAACAATGAAAGCAAACCGGTTAAAGCTGTTGTTACAGGAACCATCAATCCGGGTAACGTTACCTTTACGAAAGAGGTAGATCTGTCTGCAAATACTACTTCTACTGTTAGCTTCGATAAGCGTTATTATCCGCAGTTGATGATTAATAGTCCGAAATTGTGGTGGCCTAACGGATACGGAGAGCCTAATTTGTATACTTGTACCTTTGAAGTGAAAGTAGACGGAAAAGTATCTGAAGTAAAAGATGTCACTTTCGGTATTAAAAAATATACATATGATAAGGAGAATAACACTTTTCATGTTTATATAAATGACGTTCCTGTATTTGTAAAAGGGGCCAACTGGGGTATGTCGGAGTATATGCTTCGCTGTCGTGGTGCAGAGTATGATACAAAGATTCGTTTGCACAAAGAGATGAACTTTAATATGATTCGCAACTGGCTCGGCTCTGTAACCGATGATGAATTCTATGAAGCCTGTGACAAATACGGAATTATGTTGTGGGATGATTTTTGGATTAATTCGAATCCGAACCTGCCTTATGATCTCAATGTGTTCAATAATAATATGATGGAGAAGATTAAGCGTGTACGCAATCACCCGAGCATTGCCGTATGGTGTGGTGACAACGAATCTAATCCGCAACCACCGTTAGAAGGTTGGATGGCCGAGAATATTAAGACTTTCGATGGTGGTGACCGTTATTTCCAGGCAAATTCTCACGCACAGGGCTTGACGGGTAGTGGTCCGTGGGGAGCTTTTGAACCCCGTTTCTACTTTACTAAATATCCAGACGGGCTGGAAGGTGATCCGGCACGTGGCTGGGGATTCCGTACAGAGATCGGTACTGCTGCCATGACTACTTTTGAGAGCTTTAAGAAGTTTATGCCGGAAGAAAACTGGTGGCCACGTGATGAGATGTGGAACAAGCACTATTTTGGTCAGAATGCTTTCAATGCAGCTCCCGAACGTTATGATGCTTCTATCGAGAAAGGTTTTGGTAAACCCGATGGCATTGAGGATTACTGCCGTAAAGCACAGCTTATAAACCTTGAATCCAATAAAGCTATGTATGAGGGCTGGCTCGATCGTATGTGGGAAGATGCATCAGGTATCATGACCTGGATGGGACAGTCGGCTTATCCTTCGATGGTGTGGCAGACGTATGATTACTATTATGATCCGACAGGTGTTTATTGGGGTACAAAATCTGCTTGCGAGCCGATACATATTCTTTGGAATCCTGTAACGGATGGTGTAAAGGTTGCCAATACTACGGCCCGTGATCTGGAAGGACTGACTGCCGAAGTGAAAGTATACAATCTGGACGGTAAACCTGTGGCAGCATATACAAAGTCGGCTACGGTGAATTCGCCAAGCAATACCACTGTACAGTGCTTTACGATTGATTTCAATAAAGAACGGAAGAATCTTTCTTTAGGTAAACCGACCTATGCATCAAGCGTGACTCACGGACAGCCTTCGGATGCTACGGATGGTAAGAAAGATACCCGTTGGGCAGCAGCTAAAGCCGATAATGAATGGATTTATGTGGATCTGGGCAGTGTACAACCCGTAGGCGGTGTACGTCTGGATTGGGAAGCTTCCTTTGGAAAAGCTTATAAGTTACAGGTTTCCAGTGACGCGCAAAATTGGAAAGAAGTGTATAAAACGGATGAAGGCCGTGGTGGTGTAGATGAAATTACATTCCCTGAGGTAGATGCCCGCTATGTACGTATGTTTGGTATCGAATTGGGCTGGTGGTTCGGTTATTCGTTATGGAGCTTTGATGTATTGAGTGGTACACAGCCAAGTGAAGGTCTGAGTGATGTTCATTTTATCCGCTTGACCTTGAAAGATAAGTCTGGAAATGTACTCTCCGAAAATAATTATTGGCGTGGCAATGACCGTTTAGATTTCACCGCTGTGAATTCTTTGCCCAAAGCCGACCTGAAAGTTTCTTCCAAAATGGTGAAGAAAGACGGAGTTGCCGAGATACAGGCTACAATTACAAATCCGGCTTCAGCCAAGGGTGTGGCTTTTGCCGTACATGTACAGGCATATCGCACTTCGGATGGTGAACGTATTTTGCCCGCTATTATGAATGATAACTATTTTACATTAATGGCAGGTGAGAAAAAGAATGTAACAATCTCATTTGATGAGAAACTATTGCAAGGTGGTTCTTATAAATTGGCGGTAACTCCTTATAATAAATAAGGATAAGGTAATTCACCACAGAGTATACACAGGGCACAGAGTTCTAATTATTTAAAATCAATTATATAATAACTCTGTGCCCTTAGTGTATTAATTATAATATTACGTGCTTTAAATAACCATATTGTAGGCTATGATCGTTTTATTGGTATGCCAACGGAGTGGGTGCAGTCACTGCTGGAGTAGTAATAATAACCCTATTTATACTTTTAAATTACCAATACAAATAAGTCTTTTTGCATATTTCGCTTATTATCTATGATATCATGAATTGTATATTAAGAATAATAGTCATTAATTTATTTTACAATATTGTATAAAAAACAATGAGGCACAAAATCTTTATCTTATTACTTACCTTATCGACTGCTTTATATAGTCAAGATATAAATATTCCGGTTTCTCCCAATGTTGCCTCCATGGGCGAATTTGGTAACTTTCCTATAGGATATCATACCGGAACTCCTGTAATCGAAATTCCTTTCTATGAAATAGATTTGGATGGTTTAATCATACCCATAAAATTGAAATACAATTCATCCGGTATCCGGGTTGATCAGGAATCCGGATGGGTAGGGTTAGGTTGGTCTTTAGAAACGGGAGGATGCATAACTAAGGAAGTGAGAGGCTTTAATGATTTTAGTTATGACGATTCTACTACTCCTGAAGGAGTGTCTTTCGGGTATTATTATACATGGCGGTCTAACTATGATCAATATCTCTATAAAATTAATTATAATCCGTTGACTGAAGTGATTGAGCAGATAGCGGGAAATGAATTATTGACTACTGAAGCATCTTACTTGACAGGTCAGGACAACGAGCCGGATTTATATCATTTTAATTTCTGCGGTTATTCCGGTACCTTTTATTTTGAACCGAGGAAAAATGGTGTTCCTATCTCTGATTATATAAAACCTGTAATTAAATCTTCAAATCAATACTTGAACATTACATACAATACGAGAGAGAATAAATGGCTTGTTGTTGATCAACAAGGTTTTAAGCTTATTTTTAAAGAGAATGAATATACCCATGTCTATGCTGAACAAACGGAGCACGAAACTCCAGCTCTCAGTACAGATAAAAGTAGATTATATCTCAGAAAAAAAGGTTCCTGTACGGATACGAACTGTCAGTTGGAATCTATCGAATCCCCCAAAGGCCGAAAGGTTAGTTTTACATATAATCATGAGAATTCGAGTACACCCATAAGTACTTCTTATCAATCTGATATTCCGATATTTGATAAGAGTTTTGGCGATATAATTATTGGAGGCGGAACAAATAAGTATTATAGCTATACCTACTCCGGCATAGAGCAATTACTACCCTCTACTATCAGCTTTGATGGAGGTAGTATCTCTTTTATAACTTCGGCAAGGAAAGATATGGAGCGTTACGCTGATTTATATCGTGTCCGGCCGGGGATTTCATCTTTGCCTCCTCAGAAACTGGATAAGGTTATAATTAAAAATCGATCAGGTAATCATGTCAAAAACATAAAACTTTCCTATAGTTATATGAGTGATACGACGGATGTTAAGTTGAGTCGTTTAATGCTCAATTCGTTTGAAATAACTGATGCACAGGAACAGATACATCAGCAATACAAATTTACGTACAAAGAGGGAGTATTACCTGCCAAAAACTCTTATAATTCAGATTTGTGGGGATATTACAACGGGGCTGTGAATCAAGTCCAGCTTCCTACTTATACAGAATTAAAAACTCAGGGAAATATAAAGAATACTTGTAACTATCCTGAATCTTACATAAAAATAGGTGCTGATAAACTTACGAATGAAAAGTATATGCAGTATGGAACTTTGGATATGATTGAATATCCTACCGGAGGTAAAACACGATTTATATATGAATCACATGATTTCCGAAATGGGAGTAATGGTGGATTTATTAGAAAGTTTCCCTTAAGTTCAGGTGTTTCATACAGCCCGGATGCCAGTTTCCAACAAGGCAGTGAATACACTTATGGAAAAGATTTTGTTTTAGAAGATGATTCGTATCTAAGATTGTCTTTTCACTATCACGTACACGATTCATACAAACCGGCTTTGTCAAGAGCAAGTCGTATCTTCCTTCAGGAAAAGCATGGTAACAGCTATATAGATGTTTATAGTAAATTGATTAATCTGGAAAAAGAAGCTGAAACAATTGATTTAGATGCGGATGCCATTTATCTCAAAAAAGGAACATATAGAATTTATTTATGGAGAGAGGCAAAGGATCAAAACGGACAAAATAAATCTTTCAATTATCATCTATCAGTAAGTACCATGGCTTTTGCCTGGCATAGTGAGAGTAAGGGAGGTGGTCTTAGAATTAAAGAAATACAGAATATAGATAAGGGTGACATAGTAAGTACAAAGCGATATTCCTATTCGGAAAATGGACAATTATCGGGTTGCTTATTATCAATACCCGACTATGCTTTTTTGCAGATTTTAGACCGGACGATAGCGAACAGCACTTATTATGAAGGTATACGAATGAGGATGCTGAAATTTATGGCATACAATAAACAATTTAGTCCCAACTTTGGTACCCCTTTTATTCCCAACAATGGTGCTGCTGCTCAGGTTGTTTGTAAATACGTTGAAGAGAGCTGTGTGGATGCGAACAACCAAACGACAGGAAAAACTACCTACAGATACATGGCAGAGCCCTTCAAAACAAAGATCCCATTTCCAATACCTAAAGAGTATCATATAGGCAATGGTTCATTGCTGGAGGAGGCTCATTATGACAGTGACGGAATTCTACAGAAGAAAAAGATATTTAATTATTCTTTTAAACAGATACCGGGAGCTTTTACACAATATATACCTAAATTTTATGAACCTTTTGATGCCAGTAGGATAGGAATACAGTTCTATGAAGTCAAACCTGAATATTGGAGTTTGGATTCTATTTCGGAGAGTGATTATTTTGACTTTGGCAAGAAAGCTGTTCATAAGCAGACAAGGTATAAATATGATATGGGCAACCGGCTCGTTTCAGAGCAAATGGAGTCTTTAGGGGAAAATGACTTTGTAACCTTAACAAAGTATGCAAAAGATTTTTCAGACCAAATAGCTCTAAAAATGAAAGATAAAAGTATGATTGGAGTTCCTCTTGAAACTGTTACACTCAAAGATGGTAAAATCATATCCGGAAATAAATCTCAATATATTTTTGATGCAAGTTTGGATGCTGTATTAAAGAAAAGTTCTTACTCATTGAAAAAAGTACCTTCTCTGTCTCTGACAGATAATTATTCGCAATACTATGAAGCCGATTATACGGTTGTTAGTTATGATAATTACGGTAATCCTGCTGAGATAGAAAAAAGAGATGGTACTCATGTTGTATATCTTTGGGCGTATAATGGGCAATATCTGGTTGCTGAGATAAAAAATGCTACTTCCTCCACTGTAAATACTGCTTTGGTATCTGTTGGTCTGATATCTATTGATTCTTTGTCAACAAATGTCAATCCTGATAAATCGAAACTGGATAAGTTAAGAACCTTATCTGCCTTAAGTGACGCTCATATTACGACCTTTCAATATAAGCCATTGATTGGTGTAACTCAAATAACTGATCCCTCAGGTGTGACGGCCTATTATGAATATGATTCATTAGGTCGTCTGATACATGTAATGGATACGAATCACAATACTGTTGAAGAGTACGATTACCATTATAGGAATCAATAAAAAATAATACTTTGAACTTATGATTACGGACAATAAAAAGAGAGTCGCTCTGCTACTTCTACTTCTTGTAAGTACGGGCTTATGTTACTCACAATATACCTTACAAAAGGATTATATCCATATACGTGCTAACGACACAGTAGTGAAGCAAGAAGTGAATTATAAGGATCCGGGGCGTAGTGGGACTAATGTTTTCTGGAATTACAGTAATCTCCAACCGGTGAAGTTCCCTTATTGCGTTTGCTATGGTGGCAACGATACGGTGGTTTTTGTGAAAGAGCACCTGACAGAGTATAAATACCGGTTGAACTGTGGTGATTCTTTGATGTTGGAGGGATACCGTAATCGTACCACCTATTTCAATGCTCTTGTACCCGGCCTTGAATTTCGATATCCGTTTCATTATATGGACTCTCTGGAAAGTAATTTTTATGGAGAGGGGAAATATAGTGATAAGTTGGCATTCATTTCACAAGGTCGTGAAAAAGTGAAGGTAGATGCCTGGGGAACCATGTTGCTTCCGGGCAACGATACCTTGAAGAATGTGGTTCGGATGTGTCTGCAAAAAGATATTTGTGAACATATCTCTTGGACGGACTCCATCTTACTTAGAGTACACGGTGATTCTACTGTCCTTCGTAAAGCCCGTATTGAAGAGCATCTGAGAAGCGATACTGTATTACTGCGTCAGACAAATTATCGTTGGTATGCCGAAGGATACCGTTATCCGGTATTTGAAACCATCCGTTGTGAAACTTTTAAGTCCGGTAGCCCGATAGCATATTATGCGACTGCGTTTTATTATCCTCCGGAAGAGCATATCTATCTTGAAAATGATTCGCTCAACAAGCAATTACAAGAGTTACTGAAGGAGAATAGTCTCTCAGCTGGCCAGCATACTTCCAGGCCAGGAGAAGATGAATCTCTCCCTCCGTTGCAATCAGAATTGTTGGTCTTTTACAATATTTACCCCAATCCGGTAAAAACAGATGTTACTTTGGAGTATTACTTATCGGATGACGCACAGGTATGTATCAGTCTTTTTGATCTTAGCGGACGGTTGCTGAAGCAAACAGACAGCGGGAGGAAGCCTGGAGGAACCTATAATGAAACCATCTCAATGGATGCTTGTCCAAGAGGAAGCTACGTATTACGGTTAACGGTGGCTGATAAAACATTTGTTGAAAAACTAATAAAGGAATAGAATGATGAGACGTACATTATTATCCATGTTTATAAGTGGCTTATGTTTTTCTCTGCTGAACGGACAATCTGCTGATCAAAACTATATTCGCATTATTACTCCCAGCATTACTACTTCGGATGCTTCTTCATTGGTACCTTCTCAGTGTATCACTCGTATTCAGTATTATGATGGGCTTGGACGTCCTGCAGAGACTGTGATGAAGGGTATTACTCCACAAATGAATGATCTTGTTTCAATGGTGGAATACGATACTTTTGGGCGTATGTCACACGAATGGCAACCTGTTGCAATGGGTGGTACTTCGGGTGAATACCGTCCTACATCGGATGTGAAAGCACAGTCTTCTTCTCTTTATGGAGATGAATATGCCTATACGAGTACTTATTATGACTCTTCTCCTTTGAACCGTGTCGTGAAGCAAATTGGTCCCGGAGCGGATTGGCATGTCAATGATAAAGCCCAACGGACCGAGTATCAGGTGAATACGGCAACCGGAGAGTTATCCGTTCCTTGTTTCGTTGTTGAAAACAATCGCCTGAAGCGAAGTGGCTTTTATCCGGCTTCGAGCTTGATCATCACATTGACAAAAGACGAAGATGATGTTGCCTGCTATGATTTTGTTGACTTGGAAGGTAAGCACATTAAGTATAAGGGTGTTATTTATGTGTACGATAATCTGGGGCAACTTCGTTATGTTTTACCTCCTTTCTTTTTTAATACTTATGGATCTTCTGTATCGGCTGATGGCTTCTATGATGTCACTCCGGAAACGGGCTTGTATAAAATGTGTTATGTCTATAATTACGATGACAGGGGTAATTGTATCAGCAAGAAACTGCCTGGCATAGAACCTATTTATTACGTTTATGATAAAGCCGATCGACCGGTTCTTTCCCAATCTCCCAACCAACGTGCTCATGATGAATGGAGTTTTACAAAATACGATGCTTTGTCCCGTCCTATTTTGTCCGGTACAACAAAAATAAGTGGGAAAAGTCATGGACAGCTATGTGAAGAATATCGCAATCAACTCTTGAAAGAGACCTTTACAGGTAGTATCGTATCTGATTGTTATGGCTACAGTAATGTGAGCTTACCTACCCGGAATCTAACTATTCTAAAAGTGGACTTTTATGATAACTATACGTTTATAGGCAACCTTGGATTGCCTTCGCCGTTTAATTATCAGATGCAAAGTGGTTTTCCCACCTCTTATCTTACTACTCCTAAGGGGATACATACCGGTAGTATAGTCAAAGTCTTTGATTCTACTGTGACGAACAAGTTTTATTCGGTTTTTTATTACGATACTAAGGGGCGTGTTATTCAAAGCTGCAATAATAATTCCTTGGCAGGTTTTGATACTTATTTCACCTCTTATAATTTCTCCGGTTCTCCGGTTGATGTGCTGCATATCCATTCCAGTAGTACGATTTCCTCTTTGAATGAACGCTATCATTATACGTATGATCATGGCGGTCGATTGACGCAAACTACCCACTCTTTGAATAGTGGGGCAGAGCGAATTCTTGCACAAAATGAATATGATGAACTGGGACATCTTCGGAAGAAGAGTTATCCGGGAAATCTTGATTCCGCTACGTATGGTTATAACGTCCGTGGATGGATAGATCAAATCAATTCTACTCATTACAGGCAGGCTATTTATTACGGTTTTTGGCAGAATAAATCGAACAGTTGTTATAATGGCAATCCAGCCGGTGCATCCTATTTTACTACTTATCGTGATCCGGTTACAGGGGCATTGGCACAAACCGGCGAGCAATTAGCGGAGTACGGCTATAATAACGACATCTTATCTTCCAGTGTATCTAAAAAGGTTAGTAATGGCCAGTTTATATCCAATGTTATGTCAGAGACTATCTCTCCTATCACGGCTCATGCCATATCTCGTAGTTATAAGGGACGAAATGAAGATGATCTACGCCTGAACTTAAAGGGATATGAGTTGGATCGTCTTTATGAAGGTGGTATGAATAATGTTTCTTCCCTTCCTATTCAATTCACTTCTAAATATCCCAACATGACCCCAACTTTCTTCTATGATGATAATGGTAACTTATACAAAGACCTGAATCGTGGTATTACAGGTATTGATTACAACTTGCTGAACCTGCCCGAAAAGATAACTTTTGAAAATAGCAGTAATATCTGTTACCGTTACGATGCCGACGGTACTAAGCTCCGGGCTGATTATAAAACCGTTTTTAATGAACTGTATACTCCCATCGGCTTACCCGTACAAGCAAGTTCCGGTACTTTAACGGTCGAGCACCATATCGATTATTGCGACAACCTAATCTATGAAGATAATGTATTGAAAAAGATCCGAGTTGATGGTGGCTATATCAACTATAATCCCTCTACAAATAATGGTGAATACTGTTATTACATCACAGATCAAATCGGTAGTAATCGCGTTATATTAAGTGAGACCCGCGGTGTGATTCAGTATGCCGATTATTATCCTTATGGCATTCCTTTTTCAGAGATACCTATGGAAGAAGATAATTTCCTCCATGCCGGTAAAGAACTTGAAAAGATGCACGGGCTTTATTGGTATGATAACGGCAAGCGTTGGTACGATCCGATCCTATGTCGTTTTACGACGATGGATCCGCTGTGTGAAAAATACTATGATAAGAATCCGTATTCGTATTGTGCGGATAATCCAATGAGGTATGGAGATGTAAGAGGGGATAGTGTTACTGTGCTTAATCTTGGCAGTGGAACCGATCAGCACATGGGGCTTTTGATTCAGGATGAATCTGGTAAATGGAATTACTATTCATTCAATGGTGCGCCTGTATATAATAAAACATTGGGTATTGTGGGAGGAAGACCTTTTGATGATATAGAGGTTGGTCCTTTTGATTCGCCTGAAAGCTTTATGAACAGCTCTTATAATACGAAAGATAAAAGTAAGGAAGGAAAGGAAGATTCTTCGATTGATGCATATGGATATCCGGAAGGATATGTTATACCTACAACCCAAGAACAGGATAGAACAATTGAGGGGGCATATATCGATGCCATTGGTGAAGGCTATAGTTGGAGTGACAATCATTGCGCCAAAGTTGTTCAGAGAGCTTTGTCAAAAGCAGTTATAAGTGTATATGAATCTACAGTTACCAATCATTCGTATGCGAGTAGCGTAACAAGGACTCTTCCATATTTACCCAGTAATGCTTATTCTGTTATTAAATCAAATAATCCGCAAGGATATTCAGTGTATAAACGCAAATAATATAGTCTATGAAGAAGTTTACTATAAAAAGATTTTTCAAATGGCTGTTTGCTGTGATATTTATACTGCTTGGATTGTATAAATGTACGATACCTGTGTTTCTTTTGCGACCTTATGATATCCATTGTGATTCAATCTCTCAGATAATTAGTACCGAAAGAGATATTTGGTATTACAAACCTTTGTGTGATACCTTGATATTGAAAGATAGCTTGCGTGATATTCGTTTCCATGTACGTCAGGCTTGTGCGTATGAACTTCGTGGTGTAGATCAAATCTATTTCCGTTATTATTTGCCTTGGATTCGCTTTTATGAAATCGATAATACAAAAATATTCGGAATCTGGTTTGATCATATGGCTTTACGTAATAAGTATGATAGAATTACTGGGATTTACTATGATTTGGGTAGAGAGGATGTAGATAATATTTTTGCCGGTCCATGTGGCTGGGATGATGCAGAACGAGGTATTTCATATTATGGGAAACGACTGGGAACGCCCTTGCCCGATACTATTTATTTTTCGGTTTATGGGAATCCTTATCTCTATGTAGAAAAGTCTACCCGTCGAACTCTCCCCGAAGATAAGCGATGGGAGGTTTATAAAAAAAGTCGAGAACTGAAAAATGAACGCCGTATTTTAGGTCAGCTTGTATTTGTAAAGTCGGACAGCCTTATTTTTGAGAATAAGCGTTGTTATGATAATGACAAGTTATTGATAAAGCGTCCGGTAGATTATTGAATTATAGTGTACCACTGGCTTTAAATGCAAGATATAAAATGAAGTAGGGATATTCAGTAAATGTCTTTCTTTCGTAGAAATGAATTAAAAAAAATGACAAATTTGTGAATGAAAGTGTAGTAACAAATATTGTATATGGAGGAAATGCTCAAATCATGGATATTGCAGAGAATACGATAACATTAGATGCTTCTAAAGGTGGTGGAGCAATTGCTGTATTGGCAAGCGAAAACTCTACATTGAAACAGAATACAATTCTTATCAACCCCTCTATTAAAACACAGGCTACTGTATATGCTGTTACTCCAGCGTATTATGTAACACCTATAATCCCTGATAATGGACCACGATTTATAAAAGAAACAATATCTCAAGGTGTAAATGATGTCACATTTCATGAGATAGGTCATGTTATTTACCAAGGTAAAGCTCAAAACAATGTGATAAATTATCACAATAGGGTTAGGAGGATACTGAATTTAGCTCCACGACCATATGATGAAACTCACAATAGAAATGTAAAACAGGGAGTATATTAATATGAATAAGATTTGTATTGCTGCACTATTTTTGTTTGTTTTTGGGGTTCATTTGAGTGCACAAATGAAAGAACTAAAACCCAATAATTATGAGTCTGTATCCACGGATCGTTTGTGCTTACGTTTAGTTAATAAATCAAATGATTGTATGATTTTTGAATTCATTAATAAATCTGATGATAGTTTGTATCTCTTTGATAGTTATCTGAACGAAATTTCAATTTTATCGAAAGAAAATTTGTATGATACTAAATATTTGCATAGATATAATGAAAAAACAAAACAGCGTAAATTTTCTTTTTTACCGCTTTTGCCATACTTATCAGTAGAGTATGTTGATCTTACCGTAATAGGAGAAAAAAGGTTCGTAAGGAAAGGACAGATAATATATCATTTTAGTCCTATTCCTCCAGAAGGAAAACTTTATATTTCAATTCCTGAAACGTTTTTTTATTCAAAGAAATACGTTAAAGATATCTCCCTTAAAAGTTTCTCTATTTTTGATAAAAGAATAAAGTTTGATGATATATTAAAAAAAGAATGTGATCAGATAATAGTTGAATTTGCCATCTATAAGAATGTTGACTTATTGACTTCGATGGATGCTTATTATTTGGATGAGATTAGATTTAATGAACAGGCGCTTTCGTATGAAATCTTTTCTATCCTTATTGATTTGTAATGGTAAGTGTTGGTACGATTCGATCTTATGTCGTTTTACGACGATGGATTCTTTGCGTGAGAAGTATTATGATAAGAATTTGTATACTTATTGTTGGGTTAATACGATGAAGTAATAGTTTTGGAAGGAAAGTTGTATTTCTTGAAGTGGATTTATTCACGATACCTTATGATAGAATGATTACAAACCGAAACTATGATACTTTTACAGCGACTCATGAATTTGGGCATTTAAGTGGCCTTGAACATAATAAGCGTAATCCTTTTAACTTAATGAGGTCAAATGGTTCCTTTTACAATTTAAAACAGTTTATTCGAAATGGAAAAATAAAGAGCTAAATAAAGGATATAATTATGAAATTAACCCCTTAGGGAGGAAAAGGCCCAATAGAGGGAAGGCATCAATTTATGTTAGACCATAATTTGCATCATATGAAAAAGAGAAAAATTCTATTATTATTAGCAATGTCGTATTTTTTGATATTTGTTTCTAAAAACATTTATTGGTATGTTAGAAAGGATTGTACCAATTTGTCTTTTGTTTTATCAAATCATATTACATGTTGGAATGGAGAGAATACAGAGATATCTATTGAGGTTTATATTGATAACAAACTGTATTTCAGGAATAATAGATTCTCTGAGCTTTATTTGTTTATTGATAATATGAATGTATCTATGGGTTATCATCATCTTAAAGTTGTTGTAGATTCTCATTTTGTTGAAACGGAGGGCTTTTTTGTTTTTCCTATAAAATGGATTACTATTGAATGTTGGGGAGAAGGAGATATTGAGAATATTACGTTAGGGTTTTCCTCATCACCTCCAGGGCTAATGTAAGAGAGGATATATGGTAAGTATTTGGGAAGAGTCGGTTATAGTAAATTTTCGTGGTTTACTAACAGAAATGTAGAAAGTAGCCTGCATTCTATTCTTCAAATATCAAAAATATCTACATTGGTTATATTTATTGATACATTTATCACTATATGCGATAACCAATAACACTACATTTGCACACAAACCTTCGAGTTATTAACCAAATTAAAATAAAAATTATGAAGAACATTTTCTCTTTAAAGAAAAGCAGGTCTGCTCTGTCACTTGTTCTTTGCTGCTTACCTTTTATCACTATTACTGCGCAGCAAATGACGGCATTTGAAAGAGTAGGAACAGATGATGAATCTATTCAGGAGTTTTTTCCGGGTGAACACCGGGCTCGCCCGGTATTAGGGGCATATACCAATAGCGGTTATATGGGATTGTTTTGTGGCGGGCAGGATCTGGGAGGCTCCAGTGGCTGGTATATAGATCCGCGTTGGGGAGATTTGGGAGACGGAACGTTTGCCAATCCTATTCTGAATGGTGACTATTCTGATCCGGACGTTATCCGGGTAGGGAATAAATACTATATGATTTGTTCCGAGTTCCACTTTATGGGTATACCGGTTCTGGAATCGGATGATATGGTAAACTGGACCATTGTTGGTCAGATATACAATCATATCGATCTTCCTGGTTTTTCGGAAATGAAGCGTTATGGCGATGGCAGTTGGGCACCTGCTCTACGCTATCATGATGGAAAGTTCTGGATGTTTGTATGTATGCCAAACGATGGGTTGTTTATGTCTACAGCTACAAACGCTGCCGGCCCCTGGACACCTTTACATTGTGTGAAGAGTGCCGGTGGTTGGGAAGATCCTTGTCCGCTTTGGGATGATGACGGACAGGCTTATGTGGGGCGCAGCCAATTGGGTGGTGGTCCGATTTATATTCATAAGATGAGTGCAGACGGTAGTCGGCTTCTTGACGATGGAAAGAAAGTATACGAAGGTCCTGTTGCCGAAGGGACGAAACTCTTTAAGAAGGATGGTTATTATTACATCAGTATTCCCGAAGGCGGTGTAGGTTCGGGTTGGCAAACGGTGATGCGTTCTAAAAATATTTATGGACCTTATGACTCAAAACGTGTATTGGAAATGGGAGTGACGAAGGTCAATGGTCCTCATCAGGGAGCTTTGGTAGATACACCCGAGGGAGAATGGTGGTTTTATCATTTCCAGTCGGCCGATCCGCAAGGGCGTGTTGTACATTTGCAACCGGTGGTATGGGAAGACGGTTTCCCGGTTATCGGCACGGACTATGACAAGAATGGAATTGGTGAACCGATGAAAGTCTGCAAAAAGCCTGCTGTTAAATGTGATGTAACTCCGCATGCACCGCAGGCCAGTGATGATTTTTCTTCTGATAAGCTGGCTGTACAATGGCAATTCAATCATAATCCGGCAAATGAAAACTGGTCGCTTACTTCCCGTCCGGGATGGTTGGAGATCAAAGCATTGAAAGCAGAAAGTGTGCGTGATTCCCGCAATCAGTTTACTCAAAAGACGATGGGGTATAAGGGCGAAGCCGTTATCCGGATGGATTATTCTGCTATGACCGAAGGACAACGTGCTGGTTTAGAGTGTATTGGTGATAAATTTTGTGGAGCAGGTGTTCTGATGCAGAAGGATGATGGAACATTAACCCCGGTTGTTTATTACGAGAACGAAGGACAGATAAAGCTGATTAAAACAATAGAAAAAGCCGGTGATCCGGTGATTTATGTAAAATTAGTGATCGATGCCTTGAATAATAAGCATCAATTCTCTTATAGTCTGGATGGTCAAAACTATCTGGAGTGTGGTGATTCCTTTCAGGAAGGCTCTCGTGACTGGAAAGGTTCTCGTGTAGGGCTTTATTCATATAATACAAAGGAAGAGGGTGGAAGCGCCTGGTTCGACTCGTTCGAATATAAATTTGACGGCCCTGGCGGTCTGGTAACAGAAGAATAAAAGGAGTGGTTTATGAAAAAGAGATTAATTGCTTGTTTGCTTGCAACGTTACCGTGCATCGGAGCTGTTGCTCATGTCTGGGATGAATTAGCTATCCTCGCCCGGCGTAATGGTGATGGTACTTTCACCCTTGAGAAAGACTCTTATCTGGCTGTAAGTACCTATACGAATGCTGTCTTTTTTGATTATAACAATGACGGAAATCTTGATTTGCTGATCATGGGGCAGGGAGGAGACTGGAATGTCAGTAGTGATATTAAAATAGTTGCTTTGTACCGGAATCTGGGAGAAGAGAATGGATATCGTTTTGAGAAAGTTGCTGCTCCGGGTTTTCTGCCATACAAGGATGAAGGATTTTTCAATCCTGTATCCGTAGGCGATTATAACCATGACGGATATACGGATGTAGTTGTGATGAGTTATCACAACGGACGCCGCATTGATCTGTATCTCAATGATCGTGGAAGTGGTGCCTTTATTCGTCAGGAACAACAGGTGTTTGAGGCAGCTACCAATGGATCGGTCCTGTTTGGTGACCTGAATAATGACGGTTGGCTCGATATTGAGTTCACCGGATATAGTGACAAAACTTCTACTGCGCTTAAAACGTATATTAATAAACGTGACGGTTCGTTTGTGGATGAAACGCCTTCAAATATTCGCGGAGCTTTTCAGGGACAGTCTACACTTGCAGATATTAATGGCGACGGTACATTGGATATCATCAGTACCGGAAACGGAGACGGTTGGGTCTGTCTCTCTTCTTTGTATTATAGCACTGTAGATAAAGATGGTAAATGCATCTATCGGTATGTATCCGAAAAAGAAAGTAATATTCTGGGAGTGAGCCGTGCCAATCCGTTGGTTGCCGATTTTAATGGCGATGGGCTGATGGATATGGTGATCAATGGAGAACCCAGTGATGGCTCCGGTTTTAGAAACCGTATTTATTATCAGACGCGGGAGGGTAAGTTTGTTATGGATAAATCCTATCCGGTGGTTCCTGTCAATCAGGATGGTGGTATTAACATGGGTGACGTCAATGGAGATGGTAATATGGACTTGATTGTTGGCGGCTATGTGGGTACTTACGAGAAGGCTCCTGCCTCCTATTATACGGCTCCGTTACGCGTTTATGAGAATAATCCGCAAAAGGTAGGACTTTCCGGAAATACTTTTCCCGAACCGCCATCCAAAGTTACGGCTGTGATGGAAGGTGATGAACTTGTTATCTCCTGGCTACCCGGTTCTGATAAGGAAACGTCGGAAGCTGCTTTGCGTTACAATATTTATGTTCGTAACGAAACGACCGGAGAATTATATACAATGATTCCGGTAGATATTGAAACCGGTAGGCTGAAAGTAGGTACCGACTTACAAACTTCTCTCTCTTCCGCCCTCAACTCCTATCGGATGCGTGTGTTCGGCAATGGTAGATATACTGTAGGTGTTCAGGCGTTGGATCAGTCGTACGCCGGTAGTAAGTTTGCAACCGCCGGTTTATCTGTTGCGACCGGCATTCGGTCAATCGCATCATCCGATCATTTCAGGGTTGTTCCGGTAGATACCGGAGTAATGGTTCGTGGTATGGATAATCACAAAGTAGTTGTGTATACTATGGACGGTAGAACTGTGAATACCGGTTTTTCTAATACGGTTATTCCTTTGTCGGAAAGAGGGGTATATCTTGTTTCTGTGAGTGGAGAAAGAACACCGCTGAAGTGTATGTATTAGTAATGATTGGGTGTATTTGTGCTATCGTAAAACCAAAAGAATAATAAAAAATGAATAGAAGATTATTACTGATTGTAGTAAGTGTGATTTGTGTTTTTTCAACTCAGGCACAAAATAACAGAGACATTTATCTGAATATGGATGCCTCTCAGCATGAACGTATCCTTGATTTATTGTCAAAACTGACCGTTGAAGAAAAAATTTCATTATTACGTGCCACTTCACCGGGTATTCCCCGGCTTAACATAGATAAATATTATCATGGGAATGAAGCCCTTCATGGAGTTCTGCGTCCGGGAAACTTTACTGTATTTCCGCAAGCCATCGGATTGGCTGCGATGTGGAATCCACAACTATTGCATGAAATATCAACGGTAATCTCTGATGAGGCTCGTGCAAGGTGGAATGAATTGGAACGTGGTAAGAAACAATCGGCACAATTTAGTGATTTGCTTACATTCTGGTCTCCTACCGTAAATATGGCAAGAGATCCGCGTTGGGGACGTACTCCGGAGACTTATGGTGAAGATCCTTTTCTGTCGGGCAAGTTGGGCGTTTCATTCGTCAGAGGATTGCAGGGAGATGATCCTCGTTATCTGAAAACGGTGTCGACCCCTAAACATTTTGTAGCCAATAATGAGGAACATAATCGTTTTGAGTGTAATGCCATTATCAGTGAAAAGAATCTGCGGGAATATTATTTGCCCACATTTGAAAAGTGTATTACGGAGGGGAAAGCCGCTTCTATAATGACTGCTTATAATGCTATTAATGATGTTCCCTGTACACTGAATAATTGGTTGTTGAAGAAGGTGCTTCGTCATGATTGGGGATTCGATGGATATGTGGTTTCTGACTGCGGAGGCCCGAGTCTCTTGTTCACAGATCATAAATATGTAAAAACGTTGGAGACTGCCGCTACTTTGTCCATACAAGCCGGGCTGGATCTTGAATGCGGGGATAATGTCTATATAGGACCTTTACTCAACGCTTATAAACAGTATATGGTTACTGAAGCAGAAATAGATTCTGCAGCTTATCGTGTATTAAGAGGACGTATGCGCCTGGGATTGTTCGATGATCCGGATTTGAATCCTTACAATAAGATATCGCCTTCGGTAATCGGTTGCGAGAAACACAGTAAATTGGCTCTTGAGGCAGCTCGTCAGAGCATTGTCCTGTTGAAGAATGAAAAGAATTTTCTTCCTTTAAATCCTAAAAAGATAAAATCGATAGCCGTAGTGGGGATAAATGCAGGAAATTGCGAATTTGGTGATTATAGCGGAACTCCGGTTAATCATCCTGTATCGGTGCTTGAAGGTCTTAGAAACAGATTGGGCGATCAGGTTGAGGTTGTGTATACTCCTTGGGTCTCTTCAGTTTCAGGATATGATATGATAACGAAATCGTATTTTCCGAATGGTCTGAAGGCAGAATACTATGATAATAAGGATTTGACAGGTACTCCTAAAGTACGTATAGACGATAATATCAACTTTGAACCGATCAATCAAGCTCCGGATCCTTTTTTACCGAAATCTCCATTGTCTATCCGTTGGAGCGGCGACCTCGTGCCTACTGCTTCGGGGAAGTATACATTGGCTTTTACTTCAGACGATGGTTGCCGGTTGTATATTGACGGAAAGAAAATTATAGATTCATGGCATAACCGAAGTGTAGAGACGGATAGTATATCTTTGTCTTTAGAGAAGGGGAAAAAGTATAAACTCGTTGCTGAATATTTTGATGGTGGAGGCAGTGCATCTGCAAAGTTGTATTGGCGTGTACCCGATACCGATCAAAGAGCGGTGATTGACTTGTACGGAGAAGCCGGAAATATTATGAGAAAATGTGATTTGACGGTTGCTGTATTGGGAATAAATCAATCCATTGAGCGGGAAGGACAAGACCGTTCTTCAATAGAACTTCCGAAAGAGCAACAAGCATTTATCGAAGAGGCTTATAAAATAAACCCGAATACGGTGGTCGTTTTGGTTGCTGGTAGTTCATTGGCCATAAACTGGATGGATGAACATATTCCTGCTATTGTCAATGCCTGGTATCCCGGAGAGGCGGGAGGTACTGCTATAACCGAGGTTCTGTTTGGAGATTATAATCCTGGCGGAAGATTACCATTAACCTATTACAACAGTTTGGACGAACTGCCTGCATTCAATGATTATGATATTCGTAAAGGGCGTACTTATCAGTTCTTTGAAGGCAAGCCGTTGTATGCGTTTGGTTACGGACTAAGTTATACCACTTTTTCTTATAAAAAACTGAATATTGATTCTTCCGGTGATACTGTGAAAGTAAGTTTCACATTGAAAAATACCGGAAAGTATGAAGGCGATGAAGTTGCTCAGTTATACGTAAAATACCAGGGAACAGATTCGTCTGTAAAGATGCCTTTAAAACAGTTGAAAGGTTTTGAGCGGGTACATCTGAAGAAAGGAGAAAGCAGACAGGTGATTTTGACTGTTCCGAAATCTGAATTGAGATTCTGGGATGAAGCAAAAGGCGAATTCTTTACTCCTTCGGGTGATTATCTGTTTATGGTTGGTAGTGCCTCCGATGCTATACAGCTTCAGCAAATTCTGAAAGACCTCTAGTTAAGGTAATTCAGATAAGATAATTTGTTGAAGAGGGGAGTATATCTTGTTCCTGTAAGTGGAGAAATAGCTCCGCTAAAGTGTATATATTAGCAATGATTAAGTGTATAGTATTTAAATGTTTATTACATAGTGTGTTGTGCGCTTGTTATATGATTTCTTATTATAAAACATCCGGGTGTTATTGTTGAAAACATCCGGGTGTTTTACTCAAGAACATCCCCATGTTTTATTGTAGAACATGGGGATGTTCTTGATTCTTACCTTTGGAGATGATGGATAGAGAAAGCATATTATTTGTAAGAAGAAAGTGTACTATGTTAAGTACAAGACAGTATATGTTTATTGCTTAGTTATAATGTCTGTTTCCAGCAAATATGATAGAGTCTATTGCAGTGGGTAAGGAACTCTTCAATACGGTTATTACATTGAAGTATATCCGAGATTTATTTAGTGTATCTGATGTGTATATGTTAAACTACGATATATATTGGGATACTTAGAGTGGGAAGTAATTCTTTTATTAATATAATACTTTTGTTCCATTTCTTTTTTGGACTGTCTCATGTTGTTTTTTGATATGATTCTGTTAGTATTTGATATATTATTTTTATGCGACATTGTATGGGCAGTCTATCTTTGTGATATAATCGAGCTCGTAAAACTGTTATGAAACAATTAATTTAGAAAATCTATTAAACTATTTTTGTGTGATTTTCTGAAGTTTAATGTTGATTTTAAAATTGTATATTATGGAAATATTCAGAAGATTTTTTTTAGCCTGTATGGCACTTTTGTTACTCACATTTACAGCATGTAAAGATACAGAAGACGAACTGTTACCGGAAACTACACTTTCAATTAGTTCTACACCTATAACTGTTGTAGAGGGGAAACAACTTTATCATTATATAATTACTACGGAAGTAGTCAATCCTAACGGAACTACTGTTATCACGGCTACAGGAGTCCCTTCATGGGCTGTTTTTAGTGATGCAGGTGATGGCACGGCAGAGATTAAAGGAGTTGCTCCGGAAGAGGCTTCTTCTTCAGATATTATTATCCATGCAATAAATAATGGGAAAGAAGTTACTCAATCGTTTAAGTTGACTGTCTCTTATATTCCTAAAGAAACACTTATAAATATTGTACCTATAACTACTCCCGTATTATTGCCCGGTGGATATGATTTTAGTTATACAATAAAGACTTCGGTTATTGACCCCGATGGAGATACTAAAATTATTGCTGATGATGTGCCGGATTGGTTAACTTTAAAAGACAATGGAAATGGAACGGCTGTTTTATCAGGAACTGCTCCTAAAGTGACTTCTGTGCATATAGAAAATATAGAAATCTCAGCAACTAATAATAATGCCGTTGCAAAACTGAATTTTACCATCACCATTAAAGATGTTATAAAAGTTGCTTGTGTTGGTAATAGTATTACTTTTGGCTCTATGTTGACGGATCGGGTAAATGATTGCTATCCTACACAGCTATCTCACTTATTGGGGAATGGATATAATGTAGGTAATTTTGGAAAAAGTGGTGCGACGTTGTTAAGGAAGGGGGATAGGCCTTATGTGAATCAAGCAGAATATACAAAAGCTATAGAATTTGCTCCGGATATTGTTATAATAAAGTTGGGTACTAATGATACGAAACCTATGAACTGGACTTATAAAAGCGAATTTAAAAGTGATGCTAATTATTTGATTGATAAATTTAATGAACTCCCTTCTGTTTCTGCTATTTATGTATGTACTCCCTGTAAAGTTTATAAAAGTAATTATGGTATTACTGATGATGTGGTATTTAATGGGGTAATTCCTATACTAAAAGAGGTAGTGAAAGATAGAGAATTAGTGTTGATTGATATTTATACTGCTGTTTCGGGACATGATGAGTGTTTCCAAAAAGATGGTGTACATCCGGATGCTGCGGGAGCAAAATTGATTGCAAATGAAATTTTTAGAATGCTTTCAGTTAAATAAAAGCAGAATAAAGTTTTGCTTTTAGGGTGTAATTTCATAAAGTAACTGGTTTATTTATGAATTCAGGCATTCGGATCAAGAGTTATAATATAGTTGAATTACAAATATTATTCTAATATGTATGGAAGGTGAAGAGTATATTAACTCTGTATTTATATCTGCCAGATATTAGTGAGATCGAATGTCTGTGCTATATTTTTGAATGAAGATTTAGATTATGTGATTGTTAAACCGGATTATACCTTTTATTATTATGGTGTAATCCGGTGATTTTATGCATTTATTCCATGTCATAATGTGATGAGACCTAGTATCTGTAAATAAATTATTGAAATGCAGGAGGAGAAAAGAATGGTTATTTTAAATATATTCGTATTTTAATAGAGAAGGCTGAATGTATGCTTATGTGTCTGTTGTAAAACATGTTTGATTATGATGTAGTGTATGGTTTATATGTGTATATTTGTAAACACATGCAAAAAAACGAAAAGACGTAATTTTATTTATATGAAGTTCTATTTTCTTTTTTGTGTATGTTAATAGCTAAACATACATAATTATGAAATCACTACTGTTCTTTTTATTGTCTGTTATTATTCCAATTCAGCTGTTTTCACAGCATTCTCTCGGGATTGCAACAAATCTTCCCCGTTCCGGTGATCATCTTCAGAAACAGGAAGTGTCCTATAAATCTCCCGGATCAAAAGGCCTGGGAATCGTTTGGGATTTCAGTGAGTTAGAGAATAAAAATGCGAACTATAAGCTCAGATATACCTCTCTCCATTCTGATTCGGATACCATTATCGGTATCGAGCACCGTACGATGTATTATTACCAATTGTGCGGTGATACTCTTTTTACTCCCGGGTATGAGAACCCTACTACCCGCATCATGTATTGTGAGCCCGAAGCTTTACTTGTATTTCCCTTTCCTTATGGGCGTACCTTTACCAATTTTTTCGGTGGAAAGGGTAATTATTGCAATCGTATGAAAATTGATATTTGTGGTAATTCTACGGTTACGGCAGATGCTACCGGCATGATGGTCCTTCCTGGCGGGGATACTTTGCAGCATGTCCTGAGAATTCATACCCGCAAGTTAATCTTTGAGCAGATGAGTCCGGGATTCGTAAGTATTACTGCCGGTTTGGATACTTTACCTTCTGCGGTTTGTTATCGCGACAGTGTTAATTTGCATCTGGCTAATGATTCTTCTTATTTCCAAATTGACACCTGGCGCTGGTATGCGGAAGGTTATCGTTATCCTGTTTTTGAAAGCATAAACAGTGCCATTTGTACATCCGGCCAGAAATCGACTCATTTCTCAACCTCCTTTTATTATCCTCCTGAGGAACAATACTATGGCTTAAACGAAGATTCTGATAATCAGGAGAAACGGGATCGGATAGAGGCGGATAAACAGCCGGAATCTTTTATCCAGGGAGCTCCTGAAAATGAGAATAACGGTCACGGATATGAGGATGAATTTATTCATTACACCTTCACTTTAAGTGATCATGTGGTATCCTTGAATTATACCCTGAAAGTTGGTTCGGATGTGACTCTCGGTTTGTATGACATTCAGGGCCGTCAACAATCCTCCATACAGAAAGCCTGTCAGGCTGAAGGCAGTTATCAAAAACAGTTTCCGTTGGATGGTCTACCGGGCGGAGAATACCTGTTGCGTATCGTTGTAGGTGATAAAGCATACGGCGAGAAGATTCTGAAACGATAATCATTATTCTTTCCTTAAAAACAACACACTTATGAAACGTACCGGTATATTGGCAATTCTGTTTGTATTTGTTTTTGCCTGTGGCTTTTCTCAGGATATTAATCAAAACTATATCCGTACCCGCGTCATGCTACACGAAAGTGACCCTTCCAAATGTCTTGAAACGATACAGTATTATGATGGTCTGGGGCGTCCGTTCCTGAATGTACAAAAAAATGTGACCCCTTCGGGTACCAATCTTGCCACCCTTCAGGAATATGACGGAGTGGGGCGTGAATCCATATCCTGGTTGCCATATGTAACCTCTTCAGATTATTTATCGCCTCAAAACATAAAAGGTAGTATTTATTCCAGTTATTCCGATTCCCGGCCTTACAGTGAATCTGTTTATGAAGCTTCTCCTTTGAATCGTATTGTCAAACAATATGGTCCTGGTACAGCTTGGGCAACCCATCCGGTATCAACAGACTATCTGATAAATACTGCTACCGGTACGCTTTGCTGTAAATTATATAAAGTGGACACTTCCGGTTCATTGGTGCAGAATGGCAATTATGCCGCCGGTTCATTATACGTTAATCAGGCGGCAGACGAGGACGGGCGTCTATCCTACTCCTTCACGGATATGCTTGGACAAGTCGTTTTAACCAGGCAATTGGTTAGTGGTGAGCCTTATGATACTTACTATGTATATGATGATTTTGGTAACATGCGTTTTGTACTTCCTCCTGCCTATCAGGATACGCCCGATCTTTCTTTATATGGTTATCAATATAAATATGATACCCGCAACCGGTGTGTTGAGAAGACTCTGCCGGGTTGTGAGCCTATATGGTATGTGTACGACAGGGCAGATCATCCGATTCTTTCTCAAAGTGGCGTGCAACGTGCAAAACAGGAGTGGAGTTTTATGCTATATGACGCCCTCAATCGGGTTGTTGTAACGGGAACTATTCAAACACAACGTTCGAGGGAGCAATTGGCAAATGACTACAAGGATGTCTTATTCAAAGGAACACTCAGCACGAATTGTTCTTCTGATCTCAGCAAAGCAGATAACTTGTTGGGATACGAAGCCCCTGTTTTGTCGGGCTATAAAGTTAAGGTGCTGTTGGCTAACTATTACGACCGGTATGATTTCCTTTCTTTGGATTGTTTCAATACCTATGTGATGGATTATGTGGAAGATGCTTCGTTTGGTATCAGGCATGAAAGTGCTCAGGGGCTATTGACGGGAACGTATGTCCGTCAATTGGATGATTTGAAGAAAGGAGAATTTATTGCGCATTATTATGATGTGAGAGGGCGGGAGATACAGACGGTGAGTAAGCTGGCCCCGTACGAGCACTCTAATCTTTGCCAAACCAAGTATAACTTCACCGGTCAGCCATTACTCAGGAAATATCTGCATTCTTCCTCCTATTATATCTATCCCTATCTTCCCGGTGATCCCCGGGCTGAGAATCATCAGCAGGAACTTTACGAATATGACTATGATAATGCCTCGAGATTAATAAAAACCTATCACACTCATAATGGCGGACAGAGAGTCTTGCTTTCCGAGTTGATCTACGATAATTATGGCAGGCTACAGGAGAAGAAACGCCATGACGGGCAAGATACCGTGCGGTATACATATAATATAAGAAACTGGACCTTATCCATAAAAAGTCGGGGATTTGAAGAGGAGCTGTTTTACAATACCGGTTCATTTACCGATGCGGACCCTTGTTATAATGGCAATATATCCGCTATAAAATATCATCAAAACGGGAATAAATATACTTATCAGTTTCTCTATGATGGATTAAGTCGTCTGTCGGCTGCCAATGCTTATGACAGTCAGGGAATCAGGGTGCCGCATCATGAGTTTTATATGTATGACAAGATGGGCAATATTACTTATCTGGAACGCAGACTGAATAGTAGTAAAATAGATGCGTTGGAAATCCGGTACACAGGCAACCAGATAAAAAATGTATCTTTAAGAAATCCTATATCCGGTTATAGTTATGATTTTGGCAGTATGTCTTATCCTGATTTGTCAGATGCAGCCATTGAATACTATTATGATACTAACGGTAATTTAATTAAGAATTTAGATAAGGGAGTTGTTTCTACGCGGTATAATTTCTTAAATTTGCCGGATACCGTTCAATTCCAGAATGGGAATCAGATTATAAATAGTTATTTGGCTGACGGTAGAAAGGTGAAAACCGTTTATAAAACATATAGTACGGGGATAGTTGTTCCCCAGGATTCTGTCTATCATGGTAATGCTTCTTATAGCAAAGCTACGGATGAATGGAACGGGCATTACATGTATCGTACCTGGCAAAACAGTACCCCTGAGATGTTTATGGTTCAAACTCCCGAAGGTTATATCGGTGCAGATCATGTAGGCATTGATTCTCACCGTAACTATGCTTATTATTACTATGTCCATGATCATTTGGGTAATGTTCGTCTCACCCGTAATTCTCAGGGCTATTACCAGGATCAGTCTTTGGAATATTATCCCTCCGGTGTTCTGTTTGACCGTAGTGTTGACCTTTATCGTCAACCTTATATGTTTGGTGGGAAAGAACTGGTGAGCATGCATGGGCTGAATGAATATGACTTTACAGGACGGCGGCAGGATCCGCTTATACAGAGTTTTACTTCGATAGATCCGTTGTGTGAGAAATACTATTCGATAAGTCCGTATGTGTATTGTTTTAATAACCCGATCAAATATTTTGATCCGGATGGAAAGCAGCCCAGACCGGTAAGACCACCGGTTAGAAGAGGATATAGAAACGGCGGAAGACCAAATCCTTATACTTTTTATCCGGGAGGCGCTAAACCACAATCTTATATGCAAACTACAAACCTCTCTTATACAGGGAATGGGTTGAGAGGAACAGTAGCAATGGAACCACAATCTTTTTTGCTAACAGTAAATACAGCGGGAGGAAATAGTGTGCAGATGAGTAATAATAATGCAATAGCTCATTTTGCTACTGGTGTTGCGGAATTTACTGATGCGCATATAGATTTTAAGAACAAGTTAGCAAGTCTTGTTTCTACAGTGAAGTATGGCGAAGATGGTGTCATCCAAAATAGTACAGAACTTGTGATTAATGATCCTGATTTGGCAATACAGCAACTTAGTTATGAGACTCAGGCTACAGAGATGAATGAGAGTTTAGGTGAACTTGACTTTACTGGCAAATCGTTAGAGGAAATGGTAGAGATGTCTGCAGAGCGAAAAGCTACTATACAGAAAAAGTTAGGATTATCACCCAAAGATTTAATAATGATTGAATTTTTTACGAATCCAAATGCTTTTCAATCTACTCAACAAGAAAGAAGATTTTTACCAGAATTTAATCAACGATGATGAATTATGAAAAAGAGAAAAAATAAAAAGTGGACAACTAAAAATACTCATATAAAAAAAGAAAATAAAAGTATTGATATAAAACCTGAAAAATGGTATTTTAAATGGGGAACATGGATTATTATAGCATTGGCCATTTTAATTATAATATTACGTGCTTTAAATAGCCATATTGTAGGCTATGATCGTTTTATTGGTATGCCAATAGAGTGGATGCGATCACTACTTGATTAGTTTGTATAATGTGTATTGCTTATACTTTCTATTTCAGTCAATGTGACAGGTAGGAGGAATTTGGTTAATAATAATGAATTATGAAAAAGAGAAAGAATAAAAAGTGGACAACTAAAAATACTCATATAAAAAGATTTAATAAAAGTCGTGAGATAGAACCTGAAAAATGGTATGATAAATTAGCAACATGGGTTGTTATTGCAGTGGCTATTGCACTTATAATATTAATTGCTCTGAATAATCATATTGTAGGTTATGATAATTTTATTGGTATTCCAATGGAGTGGGTACGATCACTGTTTGAGTAATAGTCTTTTTATGGTTTTAAATTATCAATACAAAAAAGTTCTTTTGTATGTTTTGCTTAGATGGGAGAAACCCAATATTGGCATTATACAAGGCATATTGAGGATATAAGGCTTATAGGGCAGCAAGAGTAGCAGCTACGGCAGTGAGAGTTACGGATGCCACAACAATAGCCACAGCTACCACTGCGACTGCCACTTATAGTTATAATTATTTTCTAAGTCCTGAACAAGCAGCAAAAGCACAGCAATCATTACTTGATGGAATTAAGAGTGTTGTAAACCAAAATTCTGTAGTTTCTCCGGAATATAATAACCAGCGAAAACGTGAAAGGGATGCAAGAGATCAGCGAAATCAAGAACAAGCGAATATTGCCCAAAGTATTGATACTAATATATCAGGTACTATGCCAAATGGTGATCCTGCACCTAAAAGAGATCCTAATGATGGTCAAAAAGGGACAAAAACGGCTATTGGTGTTGTAATCGTTGCTGGTGGTGTTAGGAGTGTATTGGAGTTGACTAACCCAGATCCTAATAAAGATGCGATTGAAGCACATGAAGAAAGGGCTAAAACCTCTTAAACACAACCGGTACAAGATGACCAGGGATTATGGGAGAAATTCAAAAAATGGATGTTTAATGAATAAAGTTTGTTTATGAAAGATTTTTTTATTAATGTAGGTAGAAAGTTATTTATCCCTACGATTACTTTAATAATTACTTATTGTGTTTTGTATCAATATATAGCAAATTTCTCTTATCTTATTGTTATAAAACTAATATTGTTGATTTTATCCGTATTCTTATTTATAGGATGGATATTCGAATTCTTTAATGAGTTAAAACATAACAACAAGAGTCAAAAGCCTACGAAGAAAAGAGTTAAGAACTTCTATTTGAAATCATATGTGATAATTGTTCAAGTATTTTGTTATTATTGTGCGATTTATTTTCTGTTTTTTTTAGATAAGGAATCTATTCTATTCAATTACTTACTATTGTTTTTATTTGGATTATTGATTGGATGTAGAATTACACGTAAAGCCAACAGCTCTTTCGAGAACATTCAAGATAAATGAGTGGTCATGAGTGTGTATCTATTGGTTGTTAATATAATGAATATATTGGGATTGAACAATGAAAACCGTTTATAAAATATATACGATAGGGATAGTTGTTCCACAGGATTCTGTTTATCATAGTAATGCTTCTTATAGCAAAGCTACGGATGAATGGAACGGTCATTACATGTATTGTACTTGGCAAAAAAGTACCCCTGAGATGTTTATGGCTCAAACTCCCGAGGGTTATATCGGTGCTGATCATGTAGGCATTGACTCCCGTCGTAACTATGCTTATTATTACTATGTCCATGATCATTTGGGTAATGTTCGTATCACCCGTAATTCTCAGGGCTATTACCAGGATCAGTCTCTTGAATATTACCCCTCCGGTGTTCTGTTTGACCGTAGTTCTGAGCAGAGTCGTCAACCTTATATGTTTGGTGGGAAAGAATTGGTGAGCATGCATGGGCTGAATGAATATGACTTCACAGGACGCTGGCAGGATCCGCTTATATCGCGGTTTACTTCGATAGATCCGTTGTGTGAAAAGTACTATTCGATAAGTCCGTATGTGTATTGTGCGAATAATCCGATGAGAAATATTGATATTAAAGGTGATAGCACTACTATTTTGAATCTGGGATATGGTTTAAATCAGCACATAGCAATGCTTATACAAAATAATGAAGGGTTATGGCAATACTATTCTGTTAATGGAGATAATGTATATGCATCAGAAAATCATACAGGTGGACGTGAATCGGATGACTTGAGTAAAGGATTTTTTAGCTCTCCTCAAGAATTTATGGACAGTGAATATTAATCAAGCTGGTGATAAGAATGATGAGAACATTAATTCTTATGGATATTCTGAGGGGTACATATTGCCAACCACAGCAGAGCAGGATAATATAGCGAGAGAGACATTTGTTTCTATAAGTGAAAATGAAGAATATAGCTTTAATCCTTTTAATCCTAATCAATGCGCTACAGTTACTCAGAAAGCATTAAATGCAGCGGGAATCAAAACGGCAAGGAATAATATACGTATTGTGCAACGACAGTTTAGGCAAAAAGAATATGTGATTGACATGAAGCCTTATTTGCCTAGTTGTACTTTTAAGTCAATAATAAGGTACAATCCTAATGGTCAAATAATAAATAGAAAAAAATAAGATGCAGTTAAAGTATAAAATATTCTGGAATTTAAAGTTGGGCTATTGGATAGTGCAGGCTATATTACTTTTTGGAATAAAAGGTTATGGTTTACTCCCAGTCATAACAGCCATTGCAATTATATTATTATGTATATATGCTTTTTTTTGTTCCAATAGTCGGAATCGTATGATTTTATCGTTACTATTTATCGCATATACTGTACTTTTTGCATTTATCGCTATTATAAGTTCCGTTTTTATACATGATATTCTCATTAAAACAATGTTTTTTATGATAACTATTGTGAATTTTATTATTTCAATATCAATGTTTGTGGGTGTAAAAAATATTTAAATCACTAATGAAATAAAAATTTATACAAACAATATTATGAGAATTATTGGCTTAATTCCCCAGGTGTACCTGTTGGTCGTAAATAAATGCAGCTTATTCATTGTTGTTGTATTTTCCATGTTGTCTTGTTATTCTGTAAGAGACCAACAAACAAATGATGCTATACAGTATGATGATTTGACAAAGAAATACGTATATACCTTTGTTGAACAAATGCCCAATTACAAGGGTGGTGATGATACTTTTATAAAAGATTTTAGAGATAATTTTAGTTATAGTTTTAAACCATATGAAGATATTCAAACCAAACTTAAAGTTCTGTTTGTTATTGATACAAAAGGGAAAGTAATTGGTGTAAGAATTTACAATAAGGAAAAAAAACTAACTGATTTTGAAAAGGCAGGATTAAAAGCATTAGAGTTAATGCAAAATTGGGAAAGTGGAAAATATAATAACAAAAATGTTAATGTTATATTAACAAGGACGATAAATGTAGATTTTAGATAATCCGTTGGCGGAATCAAATTAGCATACGTTTATCTGTCAACGAGCTAATAATGGTAATTTAATAAAAAAATGAGGCGAGAGAGCACTTTAATCTTGCATAATTTCTTAAATCTGCTGGATACGGTTAAATTTTACCAGGGTTAAGATACATAATAAAAAAATTGAAGTAGTATGAAACAGAATATTTCTATAATATGGTTGATATTAACGCTTTGTATTATGTCGTCTTGTTTTACAGAGACAAAAAGAGAGTTTAAGTTCTATATTTCTGAAGTAAATATGTATGTGACTACTTTCAAACGTCCTGGTAAATTCTATGTTCTTATAAGTCCGACAAGATATGAGACATCACTTTCTGATAGCGTCGATTATATTGAATTAAGAATAGGTGCTTATGCCAATATTATTCTTGATTCATTGGATAATAGGAATGTATTTATCGAAGATTATTATGGAGACAAAAAGCCGAAAATTCATAAAGTTAACTATAATATCAATCTTGTGGAGAGTAATATCTTTTCAAAACAATATTTTGATAATCATCTCGCTAAGAAAGGATATATTCTTATGAACCTATCTACAGATGTATATGGAATAAATGTGGGCGGGAAGGTGATAAAGAAGGAAAATATATGGGGAGATTAGAAATCTATTGTATTGAATTTCTTGGAGTGCAGTGGATTATTCATATGTATATTGCATGAATGATCTATTTGTGGCAGTATGAGTGAATGGAGAAGCTTCTCAAAATCGTAAAGGGTGAAAAAATATAGCAGTTCAATAAGGATTATAGTGAAAATAGTACTTCAATAGAAAAAGTAAGTAAGCAAAGAATATAGAATAAGAGTGAAAATGATGCATTAGAAAGGAAGAATAGGGGATGGACTTCAAAACCATAATGATATTTATAGTAACTGTGCTGAATGTGCCTTATGGTTTAGGACAGAAGGATACACTCTGTTTTGACGAATATCATGGTGTCGATTTGAATGGTACGTTTATGAAAGATATTCCGGATGCGGTCCGGTCTATACCTTATTATTGGGAATTGAGTCCGGAGCAGTTGGAAGAACATTTGGATAAGATAAAGAAGCACAACGATAACGGTAGCGGTAACTCGCTTTATCATTCTGAGATAGGCGTTCAATACTAAGGGATTTATTATTCAGCTATAGCTACTTTAATCGTTTATGTGAGGTTTATCGAACTTTCTTTTAGCTCAATAGTAACCTTGGTAGGGAGAAACTCCCATCCTTTGTAATATAGGGGAATATCCTGCGAAAAACGATGGGATCCGATTTCTAAGGTATTTACGATAGTGTTGTATTACTATTGACATAATCGTCTTAGTACCTCTTCGTGCTCCGGAAAAAGCTTAGATAATTCATCAAATGTACCTAACTCGAAATTATCGAAAGTAAAGGCAGGAGCAACCGCACAACTAATCAATGCATATCCGAAATGTGAAGGCAGTTCAGCGGCAAACCAACATCCGGGCTCGATGGCTACTTGCTGTTCACCTGAAATATCGGTATTCATCAAATGAGTGACTAATCTTCCGTCAGGGTGAATTACATATAACATTAATGGGTAACCGGCATGATAGTACCATACTTCCGGCGAAGAAAGTCTATGAAATGCTGATATTTCATTATTCTCTAATAAATAATATATGGAAGTCATAGCGGGTTTGTTACCATCTACCATTTTTCCGGTTCGGAAAATTTCTCTGTAATACCCTCCCTCCGGGTGACGACGTAAATTTAGATGTTCTATCCAATCTGCTGCTTTCATAAGGTTACTGATTTATTAATATAGTCCGGGATGAGGACTATTATATTGTCTGAATTACAAATGTATATGAATGTATGAACAGTAACAAGTAAAGTAACTAATATATTAGTTATATTAACTCTTCATTTATTCCGGCAGATACCAGTGAGATTGAATGGTTATATACATTGGGTTACGTATCCTGTAAGGATTTGTGTAACCCAATGCTTAAAGTGTTTATACCGCCATAATATGATGGGATGTTTGTACTGTAGTTCTGAAATATATGGTTCTATTCTTATTTTCTCTATACTGTGTGGGAGATAATTTCAGATAATTAGTAAATAGTCTTGAAAAATAAAGCGGGTCATCAAATCCTACCAATGGGCTGATTTGATTGACTTTCATTTCTGTCTCTTCCAGGTAATGGCAGGCTTTCTCCATACGGAGTTGTGCCAGATACTTGGAAGGAGAAGTACCGGTCTGGGCTATAAATATTCTGGAGAAATAGGATACGGAGAGATTTACATGTTCTGCCATATTTTTTAGGGAGAGATGCTTGTGCAGATTCTCCCGCATAAATTTTAAGGAAGTATCAATGATATTACTTTCTTTAATGGTTTCTGATTCCTTTTTATTCTGATTGGAACATCTGATAATACCCAGGAAATGGAAGAATACACTGGTTGCATAAGACATCTGTTCGGTGCTATTTTCTTGTTGTAATGTGTTGAATATCTCTTCGAACATGTCTATCTTATTTTTAAATCTCGACTGTGAGTTATAAGGCATGTCCTGAGGTACATCAAACCCTTTGCTGAAATATCCTGCTTTTTTACCGTTGAAGTGAATCCAGTAAATGGACCATGGTTTCCCTTTACTGCTTCCATAAGCGTGCGGGGTTCCCTGAGGGATAATAAAGAATTGATCTTCTGTTACTTTTGACTTCTTACCATTGTATTCGAGCCATCCTTCGCCTTTTACACAATATATAAGAATGTAATTGGTGGAGCTTTCCGACTCTCTACGGCAGTAATGATATTCGGCATTTGGAAAATAACCCATATTGGAGAAATACAACTCTTTGCCTAATTCGTCGTTTTTGAATTTTTCAATTGCGAATGAGGGAAGACTTATCAGTCGTTCACCTTTGAATCCTTCTTTGATCTTCAGCATAGTATTAAAATAATTAAAGGTTATTGCTCATGGTGCAAATATAAAGGAGCGGTTTTGCAATGGATATTCGATAAAAATGAAAAAGTATCAGATTTTGATTTTGTGGGGTGTAAGTACTTTTTTTAGTGAATATATTATATTTTAGTATCGAAATTTTATATTTTTCGGTGTTTGTATCGGGAAAAAGATATTTTATAATACTTAATAGTTATTTTTGTATCCATATATTGTATTACTATGAAAGCAACTTTGTGTCTGATCCTTTTTCTTAATCTATCAGTTTGGCCATTATTGGGACAGGTTCATTTTACCCGTTTGAATAATGAAGACGGATTGTCACATAGTGAAGTAAAGGCTATATTGCAGGATAGCTACGGATATATGTGGATCAGTACGCGTAATAAACTGAACCGCTATGACGGGTGTGAGTTTAAGGTATTGGATTGTTATGACCCGATAGCGAATAAGCGCAATAACAATACGGCTGCTCTGTGTGAGGATATGAACCGGCTATTGTGGGTAGGCACGGATGAAGGTGTTTTTATCTATGATCCGGTAGTGGAGACTTTTACTTATCTGGAACGTTGGCTGAATCTTCGGGACGCAGGTTTTCTATATAACTGGGTTTCAAATATCGTAGCTGACAAGGAGGGGAATATGTGGATTGTTCTACCTTCTTGTGGCATACTGAAAGTGAATGTACAGACAAAAGCATACAAACTTTATTCAAATTTTGGGCACACTGTGTTTGAAAAAGGAGGACCATTGTCATTGACAGTGGACGGACAGGGTGCTGTCTGGGTTGGATGTATTGACCAGGGAATTTGCCGGTATGACAAAGCGAAAGATGATTTTGTACAAGTACTGGAAGAAACCGGGGTATTCCGGGGGAAAGGAGTGTATGCAATGCTGTCCTGCAAAGAATCTTTATTTGTTGCTTTACACGAGGGGCGATTACTGAGGTATAATAAGGAGACAGGAACGCTGGCTCTGCATGACTTTCCGGAAGTAGACAATGTGATGATCCGCTGTTTGATGATGCCAAAGGATGAAGAACTATGGGTCGGTACAAATAATGGGGTGTATATCTATAATTTGTTGACTAAAAATTGTACTGTATTCAGGAACGATTCTTTTGATTCACACTCGCTTAGCTGTAATACAGTTACTGATATGTATATTGATAAAGAGAAAGGCATCTGGGTTGGTACTCTCTACGGAGGGCTGAATTATCAGAGTCGTAGTGCCGGGAACTTTACGGTTTATATACCGAATGATCATCCGCAGAGCGTACAAAGCCAGTGGATTCATGGCTTGTATTGGGATGCCGATATGCAGAAGCTTTGGGTGGGAACAGAAGATGAAGGCTGTTCGGTTTTTGATAAGAAGACATCGGAGTTTAGCAGGATTAGTGCACGTCATACAGCTCCCATCACTTATATACGAAAAATCAACGGGAATATCTGGATTGGTTATTTTAAGAATGGGTTGGATATTATATCTCCTTCCATGAAGATAACACACTATTCAAGTTTTGAACTGGGCTTGAGAGAAGAAAGTATCTATGCCTTTTGTGAAGATCACACGGGTACCATTTGGATCAGTGATGGTGGAGGAGTATACAGGGCGCAGAAAGGGACGATGCGTTTTGAGAGAGTAACAGAATTCGGAAACGGATACATACAGGATATTATGGAGGATAGCCAAGGGAATATCTGGATTGCGGCGATGGGTAGTGGATTATACAAATACAATATTCATTCCCGTAAATCGAGGCAATATCTTGCTGACGGTAAACCTGGGTCTATCAGTTCGAATTCGGTCAGTAGTATTTTAGAAGATAGTAAGGGACGCATCTGGGTCAGTACGGATCGTGGTGGCATTTGCTGTTTTCAGAACGGGGCTTTTCAAGCCTATTCGCTTGCTGAGGGACTTCCGGATGATATTGTTTACAGAGCAGTGGAAGATGCCCATGGAAATATCTGGTTTGGAACAAATCACGGACTTGTGCGGTTGGAACCGGATACTAAAGAGGTACAGGTCTTTGATAAGAAAGACGGTTTGAGTGTCTCCAGATTCAACTATAACTCAGTGGCGATGACAGATAAAGGCACCATTTTTATGGGGACGATGCATGGATTGGTTTCGTTTAATCCGGGGCAATTTGTGAGAAATGATTTAATCCCTTCTGTCTATTTCACCGATTTTCTGGTAAATGGTAAGAATCTTCTTCCCAATGTTATTAACCAGTATGAAAAGGACTATAAGATCACGCTTAATTATGATGAACGAAATATCAGTATCCGTTTTGTTGCATTGAGTTTTGCTTCTCCTGGGGCAAATCGCTATGCTTATCGTATGAGCAATGTAGACAATGATTGGATTTATACGGATAAGAATGTGATTTCTTATGCCGGACTTACTACCGGAAAATATGTGCTTCATGTGAAGGGAGCCAATAACATGGGAGTATGGGATGAAACTGAAAAGGTGTTGGTCATTGATGTATTGCCACCGTGGTGGGCATCTCCTATGGCTTATGTAATCTATGTGCTGGTGGTACTTTCATTACTTTTCTACTGGATTCGTACGTATTTGAAAAGGGTAGCCCGCAGAAATGAGGAAAAGAATCTCATCTATACAATCGAAAAAGAGAAGGAACTTTACGAGTCGAAAGTGGCGTTCTTTACGAATATCACGCATGAGATACGTACTCCGTTGACACTGATTAACGGCCCGTTGGATCTGGTAATACAGGAATCTGCACTTTTCCCGAAGAATGTACAACGTTATCTGGGATTGATAAAGCAGAATGTGGAACAACTGTTGAATCTGGTCAGTCAGTTACTGGATTTTAAGGCTGCCGAAAATATGAATAAACCGTTGATTTTCTCAGAAATTAAGGCTTTGCATCTGATTGAATCTCTGAAAGAACGATTCTCTGTGTTACTTTTGGAACGGAATAAAACCTTTGAAGTTATAGCGGACCGCGTAGACCCGGATATTTGTGTCATTGCAGATAAGGATGCGGTTGATAAGATAATGAATAACCTCATCTTTAATGCGATCAAGTATAGTGATACGCGTATTACTGTGCGGGTGAGCCGTGATGATGAGTTTTTGATACTTGAGATCATAAACGATGGTTTGCTGGTATCAAAAGATATGCACGAGGCAATCTTTGAACCTTTTGTCAGGGCAGAAAACAGTAAGGAAAATATAGGGGTAGGCATTGGATTATCGCTTTGCCGGAGCCTGGTGGAACAACATCGGGGTACTTTAACTTATCAGGAAATGGAAGGTTTGAATTGTTTTGTACTGAAACTTCCCGTTCGTCAGAAAATAACGGAGAACGTACAGGCTGTTGAAATGAGCAACGGGCAGATTCAGCTGAACCGAAACAGTATAAGAGTGACTTTACTGATCGTGGACGATCATCCGGATGTGGTGGATTTCTTATCAGAGCAGCTATATGAGGAGTATACCATCCTGACAGCTTCGGACGGAGTACAGGCCCTCAATATAATAGAGCATAATAAAGTGGATATTGTATTGAGTGATATTATCATGCCTAATCTGGATGGATTGTCTTTGTGCCGTAAACTGAAGTCGGAGGTAAACACCAGCCATATATTGGTGGTGTTGTTAACATCGAAGAATGATGTCAGTACAAAGATTCAAGGACTGGAAGCCGGGGCGGATGCATACATTGAAAAACCATTTAATCTGAATTATTTGTCGGCTTTACTAAAGAGCCTGATAATAAATAAAAACCGCGATATCAGCTTGCAGAACTCTAAACCATTGGTACCTATCGGCCAGGTAGAGATTAATAAGGCTGATGAGAATTTTGTGAATCAGGTAGTAGATATCGTGAATGCGAATATATCCGATCCTGCTTTTAATGTAGAAGTGCTGACTAATAAGATGTGTATGAGCCATTCTAATTTCAGCAAAAAACTGAAGGGAATTGTGAATATGAGTCCTGTGGAATTTATCCGCTTTGTTCGTTTGAATCGTGCGGCAACTATTCTTTCACAGGAGGATTGCCAGGTGAATGAGGTGAGTGTACTGGTAGGTATAAACTCTACAAGCAATTTTATTCAGCAGTTTCAGAAGCAGTTTGGTAAAACTCCCAATGAATTCCGAAAAGAATGTAAGCGGAAGGGGATTGAACCGGAAAAGTAAAATTGTCCATACTTTAAGTAATTCTCTCTATTTCTTTATAGGCTAAATCCCGGTTACTTTGCGGTCATCAAATTAATGATTAATATTTGTATGATCCTAATGAAAACACAATCAAATCTTTATCTGTTCCTGATAGCTTTAATATCGGCTATGGGAGGTTTCCTTTTCGGCTATGACTGGGTAGTGATAGGGGGAGCCAAACCTTTCTACGAACAATATTTTCAAATTGCGGATAGCCCGGTCTTACAAGGCTGGGCAATGAGTAGTGCACTGATAGGCTGTCTGGTGGGTGCACTGAGTGCCGGAAAGATGAGTGACCGTTTCGGGCGGAAGCCTATTCTCACATTGGCGGCAGGGCTTTTTATCTGTACGGCTATTGGTACAGGTGCCGCTCACTCCTTTACTTTTTTCAATATTTTCAGATTGATAGGTGGATTTGCTATTGGTATAGCTTCCAGTCTATCTCCTATGTATATTGCTGAAATTGCTCCGGCTCATTTGCGCGGACGTTTTGTCTCTATTAATCAGTTGACGGTTGTATTAGGTATTCTTGCTTCTCAGATTGTGAATTGGCAGATTGCAGAGCCGGTGGCTGTAGGAGCGACTTACGAGATGATACGTGAGTCATGGAACGGACAAATGGGTTGGCGTTGGATGTTCTGGGCCATGACAGTTCCTGCGGCATTGTTTTTTGTTTTTAGTTTTATACTTCCTGAGAGTCCCCGTTGGCTGGCATCTTCCGGGCATAGAGAGGCTGCTTTTAAAGTCTTCAGCCGAATGGGTGGGCATGATTATGCTCGCCAGGAGTTGGATGCAATTGCTATGGCTTCTTCGAATGGCGAACAACAAGGAGGCTTTAAACAATTGTTGCGTCCTGCAATGCGCAAAGTGCTGATTATTGGTATTGTGATGGCTGTTTTGCAGCAGTGGTGCGGCATTAATGTGATATTCAACTATGCACAGGAGATATTCATGGCTGCCGGATATGGCGTCTCGGATGTGTTGATGAATATTGTGGTGACCGGAATCACTAATGTGATATTTACAATTCTGGCTATGTTTGTGGTGGATCGTTGGGGGCGTAAGGCGCTTACCCTGATAGGCTCATTCGGGTTGACTGTGATTTATGCTTTTATGGGGGCGGCCTATTATTTTCATATTACCGGTATTGTACTGCTCATTATTGTAGTGATGGCTATTGCATGTTATGCGATGACACTGGCAACAACGATGTGGGTGATTATTTCTGAAATTTTCCCCAACCGGGTTCGGGGGGTAGCTATGTCAGTCTGCACATTTGCTCTGTGGGGGGCTTGTTTCATTCTTACATATACTTTCCCGGTACTGAATAGCGGATTGGGAGCTGCCGGAACCTTCTGGCTTTATGGCATCATCTGTCTTGCCGGGGGGATTTTTGTGGTGTTCTGTCTGCCCGAAACCAAAGGTAAGAGTCTGGAAGAATTAGAAAAAGAATTAATAAAATAGTTGTTATATAATATGGAAAAAATAACCCAATATTTAATTCAAAGTACGGTACATACCAGTGAGGTACGTGCCTGGGAAGAAGATATTTTGCTCCCTACCTATGAAATAGGAAAGGAAGAAAAGAATCCCATTTTCTTGGAGAAGCGAGTATATCAAGGTAGTAGTGGCTCTGTATACCCTTATCCTGTAGTAGAAAAAATATCCGATAATAAAGTTGATAAGAAGTATCATGCTCTTTTTATAGAGAATGAGTATATCAAGGTTATGATATTGCCGGAACTGGGTGGACGTATACACATGGCTTATGATAAAGTGAAACAACGCCATTTTGTGTATTACAATCAGGTGGTGAAGCCTGCTTTGGTGGGGCTTACCGGTCCATGGATTTCGGGTGGGATTGAATTTAACTGGCCTCAGCACCATCGTCCCTCCACTTTTCTTCCTACTGATTTTTCTATAGAAGAGAATGCGGACGGTAGTAAGACAATCTGGTGTAACGAAGTGGAACGCATGTTCCGTACCAAAGGGATGCAGGGCTTTACCCTCTATCCGGGTAAGGCGTATATTGAAATCAATGTGAAGATTTACAATCGTACAGCTTTCCCTCAGACATTTTTGTGGTGGGCTAACCCGGCTGTGGTGGTGAATGATCACTATCATTCGGTATTCCCACCCGATGTAAATGCGGTGTTTGATCATGGCAAGCGCGATGTGTCGTCCTTTCCTATAGCTACCGGAGTTTATTATAAGCAAGACTACTCAGCGGGAGTGGATATTTCAAAATACAAGAATATTCCCGTTCCTACTTCTTATATGGCTATTCAGTCGAAATATGATTTTGTGGGTGGTTATGAGGCTGATGTCCAGGGTGGTTTGTTGCATGTAGCCGATCATCATGTGTCTCCGGGTAAGAAACAATGGACCTGGGGAAATGGGGATTTTGGCAAGGCTTGGGACAGGAACCTGACTGATGAGGACGGCCCTTATATTGAACTGATGACAGGAATGTATACGGATAATCAGCCGGACTTCTCATGGTTGCAACCTTATGAAGAAAAATCGTGGGTACAGTATTTCATGCCTTACAGTGAAGTGGGCTATGTGAAGAATGCTACCAAAGATGTTCTGTTGAATGTAGAGCTAAAAGAGGATAATGCTCATCTGGTACTTTATACCACAGGAGTGAATAAAGATGTACATCTGTTGGCAAAGGATATTCAAGGTAAGATATTATTGGATAAGATAATTCAGATTTCTCCGGCAGATCCGTTTACTGTTACTTTCCCGGCAATAGGATTAAAGGAAGAAGATATCCGGATAGAAATCAGAGACTGCGAGGGAAAAGTAATGCTTACTTATCAGGCTGATAAACCGGAAATAAAACCGGTACCCGACCCTGCCAAAGCAGCGAAAGATCCTAAAGATATTGCTTCTATCGAACAGTTGTTCCTGACCGGACTTCATTTGGAACAATATCGCCATGCCACTTATAATCCAATGGATTACTATCAGGAAGCTCTGCGTCGTGAACCGGGTAATGTGCGTTGCAATAACGCTATTGGTTTGCTGTTAATGCGTAAAGGGCAGTTTGCCGCAGCTGAAGCGTATTTCCGTACGGCTGTAGCTACTTTGACAGAACGTAATCCGAATCCGTATGATGGAGAACCATCCTATAACCTGGGCTGGAGTTGTAAGATGCAGGGTAAAGCAGACGAAGCTTATGATGCATTTTTCAAATCGGCATGGAATGCCGCCTGGCAGGATGCTGCCTATTATGGACTTGCACAAATAGATACGGCAAAGGGTAAATATGAGAGTGCTTTGGATAAAGTAGACCGTTCTCTTATCCGTAACTGGCATAATCATAAAGCACGTCAGCTGAAAGCTTCGATTCTGCGTAAGCTGAACCGTAAGGAGGAGGCTTTAAGCCTGATAGAGGAGTCTTTGAAGATAGACCGTTTCAATATGGGATGCCGTTTTGAGTATTATCTGTTGACTAAAGACGAGAACTCACTGGTGGAAATGAAGGAACTGATGCGACAGTGGGAGCATGCTTATATTGAATATGCGCTTGATTTTGCAGGGGCAGGCTTGTATGAAGAAGCCATCTTGTTTTTGCAAAGTTATGTTGCTGGATCCGGCAAGGTATATCCTATGATTCACTATGCTCTTGGCTATTTCTATGCTTGTCAGGGAGATAACAACAAAGCATTGGATTGCTATCGGAAAGCAGAACAAGCTGATCATTCTTATTGCTTCCCGAACCGTATCGAGGAAGTGGTGATTTTGCAAAATGCATTGGCTTTGAATACTCAGGGAGCTAAGGCAGCCTATAGCTTAGGAAACTTCTGGTATGCTGCCCGGCAGTATGAGAACGCCATTAGTTGCTGGGAGACTTCTGTCGCTATTGCTCCGGACTTTCCTACAGTGTGGCGTAATCTGTCATTGGCCTATTATAATAAACAGAATGATAAAGCAAAAGCACTGGACGCTTTGGAAAAAGCATTTCAGTTGGATGAACACGATTCGCGCATTCTGATGGAACTGGACCAGTTATATAAACGTTTGGGATACTCGCACGAACAGCGTCTTGCATTTCTGGAGGCTCATTTGCCTGAAACAGAAGAAAGGGATGATTTATCTATTGAACGCATCACTCTTTACAATCAACTGGGACGTTATGCTGAGGCTAAAGCATTGATAGAAAGTCGTAAATTCCATCCTTGGGAAGGGGGAGAAGGAAAAATTACGGGACAATATGTACTTTGCCGGGTAGAACTTGCCAGAATAGCTTTGCGTGAACAGCGTTATGCAGATGCATTGGCTCTGCTGAAAGAGACTGAAAACTATCCTTATAATCTGGGAGAAGGTAAGCTGGCAAATGCTGAAGAAAATGATATCTGGTATTATAAAGGTGAAGCTTATCGGGGACTGGGTGATGAGGAGAACGCCAAAGCTTGTTTTGAGAAAGCAACGATTGGCTCCCCGGAACCACAACAGGCATTTTATTATAATGATCAGCAGCCGGATAAAATATTCTATCAGGGATTGGCATGGCGAGCATTAGGTGATGAAGATAAAGCGCGTAGTTGTTTTAATAAGTTGATTAAGCATGGTGAAAAACACCTTTTTGATACGTGTCGCATAGATTACTTTGCTGTTTCGTTGCCGGATCTGGCTATCTGGGAAGATGATTTGAACAAGCGCAATCGTATTCATTGTAATTATGTGATGGGATTGGGTTATTTAGGATTGAATGAAACATCCAAAGCAATTAAATTTCTGGATAAAGTCATAGAACTGGATATTAACCACCAGGGAGGGCAGAGTCATAGAGGCCTTATTTAGAAGGGAGAAGGGAGAATTGAGAAGGGAGAAGTGGGCTGCGCTATCACGCTGCATAATACTTCTCTTCTCTCCATTCTTTTTTAATATTTTGTTTATGAAAGTAACGCATGAAATAGCAGCTTATACGGCGACAGGTGAACCTGTTTTTTTATTTAAAGTGGTCAATGGGGCCGGAGCTTATGTTGAGTTTACGAATTGGGGGGCCAGATGGATAACAGCAGCAGTACCTGATATTAACGGACATCTGACCAATGTGATAGTAGGTTATGATACTCTGGAAGAGTATTTGTCTGATACTTATTATATGGGGGCTACGATAGGACGTTTTGCCAACCGGATAGCAAATGCTTCATTTGTTATAGATGATATTACTTATCAGCTGGAAACAAATGATGGGTGTAATACCAATCACGGAGGGACCACCGGATTCGATCAGAAACTGTGGCAGTGGGAGGAATTACCCAATGGAGTTCGTTTTATGCTCACGTCACCCGATGGTGAAGGCGGTTATCCCGGAAACCTTGATGTGGTGGTAGATTATTGCTGGAATGAGTGCAATGAACTGACAGTTAGCTATTTCGGGAAATCAGATAAGACTACTTATCTGAATATGACAAATCATGCTTATTTTAATCTTAGTGGTACAAGGGAGAAGGTTACTTCGCATCTTTTGACTATTCCTGCCGGGAGAATACTGGATACAACACCCGCGTTTATTCCTACAGGTAAAATAATACCAGTGACAAATACTCCTTTTGATTTTACACATTGTAAACAGATAGGGCAGGAACTTTATGCCGATAACCGGCAATTACACAATAATAGAGGATATAATCATTGTTATGTATTAAAGGAACATCCTTCTTGCGATATGCTGCAAGCTGCCTGTCTCTGCGAACCCGTATCTAAACGGCGTTTGACTGTAACAACTGATTTACCCGGAGTACTGCTCTACACGGCAGGTTATTATAAACTTCCCGATACAGCGGTATGCCTGGAAACTCAGTTTTTTCCCGATACACCTTCACACTCTCATTTTCCCTCTTGTTTGTTGCCCTCGGGACGAGCGTATAATCAGCGAACTATATATAAATTTGATATAGATGACCGGGAAGTGTATTCATAACTATCCCTTTTTCTTAGCTTTATACTCCGAAGGTGGAATCCCCATTGTTTTGGTAAACAACCGGGAAAAATAAAGAGAATCTTCATAACCTACTAACGGACTTATCTGACTGATTTTCATATCAGTGAAGTCCAGGTAATGGCATGCCTCCTGTATTCTAAGATAGTTCAGGTATCGCAAAGGTGAAGATCCGGTTTTTTCTTCAAACAGGTTCGAAAAGTAAGAGGCAGACAGCTTCACTTCGCGGGCAATATCCGTAAGACGGATTTTCTTATTCAGGTTTTCTTTCATATAATGGATGGCAAGCTGTACTACGTCTTTACGTGAGTTGTTCATAGAACCGCAGTCGCGATATTCTCCGATAAATTTCATGGAACCCAGAAAATGAAACAGGCTGGTGGTGGCGTACAGCATATAATTCTTGTTGTATCCGGAACTGATGGAAGAATAAATTTCTTCAAAAAGTGTCAGTCGTTCTTTGATCCGGGAGTGTGCTTCGGGAGTAATATTACGTGGACGGTCAAAGCCTGCACTAAAAAATGCTGCTTTATCCCCGTCAAAATGTATCCAATAGATTGTCCATGGATTAGTAGCATTACTGCCATAAGCATGAGCTTGGTGTTTGGGAAGAATAAAAAATTGATTAGAGATAATTTTGTATCGTTGATGGTCCAACTCAAACCAGCCTTCTCCTTCTACACAGTAAATAAGAACAAACTCATTCACTTCTTCGGCACTTCGCTCACGATAATGAAAACTGGCATGCGGATAATAACCAATATCAGTGATATGGAGTTCCCGGCCCAAAGGGTCCCGTTTTAGCTCTTCGATCAGGAAATCCGGCAATACAATAGCACGTTCTCCTTTGAATCCTTCTTTAATTCGTGGCATGTTTTGTCAGGTATTGGATTTTATAAATCTGAATGAAGCGGCTTATGCTCTCAGCACCCAAAGTTACAAAAAAATCTCTGGAATAAACGAATAAAAAGGGGGAAAATGGCATTGAATGACCAACGGGCAGATTGCTTATATCGTTGGGTAGCAAAGTTCTTTACTAAGAGTCGGAAATTCAGAGAATGCAGAGAAAAGCAAGCTGAAAATTGTAACATCGAACTGGATACTCTAATTTATTAATTGTTTTTATTAATCAGATTTACAATTACTTTTACCATCGTTTCCATCTCTTCTGTACGGCTTTCGGCAATCATCAGTGTAAGAGCAACAAGGGTGTTGTTTCCAATTCGTTTACTTCCGTCGGTATTGTACAGAATACCATTTCGTTCCATAAACCAAAGAAATAGAAATGCGGCAATCCGTTTGTTGCCATCACTGAATGAGTGGTTCTTGGTAACCAGATAGAGCAATATGGCTACCTTCTCTTCGATGCTTGGATAGAGATCCTGCTGGCCAAAAGTTTGATATATCGCACCAATGGAACCTTTGAACGATTGATCCTTTTCGTTGCCAAAGAGTGAACTTCCGCCAAATTTTTCTCGCAATTCATCAATCGCAGCCATCGCGTTATCGTAGGTGGCTCTGAATTGTTCCGTGTTAGTAGTCTTTTCAATTTCCAGCTGTTGATAATCGTATCTATCAAGCGTATCAAGTGCGTATGCATAATCCGTAACCACTCTCAATAAGCCCGTTGCTTCGGAATATTCCAATGTTTTGTGGTCGAGTACATTTGCAAGCACTTTGATGGTTTGCTTTAAATCTTCGTACTGATCCAACTTAATATTCTCTTTGACGGCATATCCTTTTATTAAATACTCTTTGAGTACCTTATTTGCCCAGATACGGAACCGGGTTGCATTTTTAGAGTTTACACGATAACCTATTGATAAAATAGCGTCGAGGTTATAATAAGTTGTTCGATAGTGTTGTTTCCCGTCATTACCCATATGTTCCAAAATGGAACATGTGCTATTTTCGTCAAGCTCGCCTGACGAGAATATGTTTTTGAGGTGTTTGGTTATTGCTGGACGCTTTGTACCAAATAGCTCCGCTATCTGCTTTTGAGTTAACCAAATAGTTTCTTGTTCAAGTCTAACATCCAGAGCAGTTGTCCCGTCCGAGGTTGTATATAATATGATTTCTCCTGTGTTCATAACATATAAATTGCTGAGATGTAAACTTACAGAAAAATAGTTATAATAGTGACTGACTCCTCCTAAGATTTTAGTTGACCGGCATAGATTTGATTCATCACAGATGTGCCAATGAACCGACGTAATATAAATGTGGTGTATGTATCAAAAAGTCAGACTGTCAAAGTGATATTCCTGAGCTCCAAGAATTCGTTTGTTTGTGGAGAGCGGCAGCAAAGGTGTCCGGAATTGTCTTTATTGGGGAGTTGGAGTTTTCAGATTGTTAGGGTTTGATGCTGATTGGATTTATTTTGTACCCTTGTTTTGTATTTACTATGCAGTTTGTTCCCAAATATTATCTATCTTGCTCTTTATTCTATTTTTTGGATAGCTCTGTTCCGGGGAGCAACTAGCGAAAAAATAGGTAGTCCGGTAGAGATTCAGATGTTTCTCTACGACACTCTTATCGTTTCTCTACGACATTCGCATCGTTCCTCGTAGAGTCTCGGAGCTTTTGAAGTAATGAAACCGTAACTAATGTGCCGGAATAAATGCATTTATATCCGGATAAAGTGATAATATGCAGTTCCTGTTGCATGTTATTGCGGCTTTTTATGCAGTTTTTCTTCTGGTTGTAGCAGGATTCTAAAAGTTCTTGTTATTAAAACAAACGATATTCGTGTAAAATGTTTGTTTATTCCTTGTTTTAATGACTTTTGTACAAAATCTCCGGAGGATAAATTCATGCTGCAAGGGGGAGAGGCTGATTGGCTTTTCCTTTGGGTAAGATTCTCCATATCCATGATGTTTTTGTCTATTGATTACTGTCCTTTTTTAAGCTTCCTTTGCATATGATAAACATTATTCTTATGAGTGTATAATCTTGTAATGAAATTAAGTGATGATTTAAAATAATTATGTATGGAAAAACACATGTTTGAGAAGCTTTCTTTCCGGAAAGTATTTAAGTTCATTTTGGCCTTGTTGCTGTTTTCCTGTAGTGTATCGGGCTATGCTGAAGTACTCGATAACAGAGTGGTGAAGGGAGTAGTTAAAGATGAATTGGGTGAACCGCTACCTGCTGTAACCGTAGTAGTAAAAGGTACGACCAACGGGGTAACTACTGACCTGGATGGTGAATATACACTGTCTAATGTGCCTGCCGGATCTACATTGGTGTTTTCTTTCTTAGGAATGCAGACACAGGAAATTGTAGTAAGAAATCAGAAACGTATTGATGTGGAAATGAAAGAAGATGCTGTCAGTATTGATGAAGTAGTAGTGGTAGCATTTGGTACGCAGAAAAAAGAGAGTATGGTTAGCTCTATCCAGACGGTAAAACCTGCGGCTTTAAAGGTACCTTCCAGTAACCTTACTACTGCACTGGCGGGGCGTATGTCCGGTTTGATTGCTTATCAGCGCAGTGGTGAACCGGGGCAGGATAATGCTGACTTTTTTATCCGTGGTGTGACAACTTTCGGCTATAAGAAAGATCCGTTGATTTTGATTGATGGTATTGAAACGACCTCTACTGAACTGGCACGTTTGCAGCCGGATGATATAGCTGCCTTTTCTATCCTGAAAGATGCTACTGCTACGGCTTTATATGGTGCACGTGGTGCCAATGGCGTTATTCAGGTACAGACAAAAGAAGGTAAGGAAGGTCCGGCTAAGGTCAGTCTGCGTGTAGAGAATTCCTTCTCTTCCAATACATCGAATATAGAGCTGGCAGATCCTATTACTTATATGCAAATGGCGAATGAGGCGGTAACAACACGCAATCCGTTGGCTCCTTTGGCCTATTCACGTGAGAAAATAGCCAATACAATTGCCGGTAAGAATCCGTATCTGTATCCGGCTAATGACTGGCGTAAGCTGATGACCAATCCGTTGGTAGCAAACCAGCGCGCTAACCTGAGTGTGAGCGGTGGTGGTAAAGTGGCTCGTTATTATATTGCTGCCACTTTTTCGAAAGATAATGGTAATCTGAAAAATGATAAGTATGCCGGTTATAAAAATAACATTGATCTGAGCACTTACCAGCTGAGATCGAATGTAAATATTAATCTGACGAAAACGACCGAAGCAATTGTCCGGTTGGCAGGTACATTTGATGATTATACCGGACCGCTTGATGGAGGAGATACGATGTATAAGAAGATTATGGTTTCCAATCCGGTATTGTTCCCGGCTTATTACCCTGCTTCCGATCTTCCTTCTGCTAAACATGTGCTGTATGGTAACGCATTGTATAATAATAATGTGGAATATACGAATCCTTATGCGGAATTGACCAGAGGATATAAGGATTATTCTAAATCGACAATGGATGCACAATTTGAACTGAAGCAGGATTTGTCATTTATCACCAAGGGACTGAATGTACGTGGCTTATTCAATACGTCCCGTTATGCTTATTTTGAAGTAGGTCGTGCATCGAGTCCTTACTTTTATAATGTAAGCTCTTATGACAAAGGGGGCTCGTATTCTATCATGCAATTGAATGAGGATTCAAATCCGACGGAATACCTGGAGTCTACCGGTTCCTGGACGGATGTACAGTCTACTGTATATATGGAGGCTGCGATGTCTTATAACCGTTCTTTTGGGGAACATGATGTAAGCGGTTTGCTGGTATATCAGCGTCGTGAAAAAAGAGTATCGAATATTAAAGATGACTCACAAAAAGATAATCTGCAAAAATCTTTGCCCTATCGTAATCAGGGATTGTCCGGTCGTTTTACCTATGCTTTTAATAATCGGTATATGGCTGAATTTAACTTCGGTTATAATGGTTCCGAACGTTTTTATCGTTCTGAACGCTATGGCTTCTTTCCTGCCATCGGTATAGGTTATGATATTTCCAATGAGAAGTTTTGGGAACCGTTGAAGAAGGTGCTTCCGAAGTTTAAATTGAAATACACCTACGGTCTGGTAGGAAATGATGCTATTGGTGACGAAAATGACCGTTTCTTCTATCTGTCTGAGGTAGATGCAAATGATAGTGGTAAGAGTTATGGTTTTGGTACGGACTTTAATTATACTAAGAACGGAGTAACAGTAAGGCGTTATGATAACCGGGATATTACCTGGGAAAAGGCTTATAAGTCTAACTATGGTCTTGAACTGTCGTTGTTTGACGGTCTGAATGTGCAGGTGGATTATTTTACCGAACATCGTACCAATATCCTGATGGACCGCGAATCTATTCCTTCTACTATGGGACTTTCGGCAAAGGTACGTGCCAATGTGGGTGAGGCGAAAGCGAAAGGATTAGATTTGTCTGTGGATTATAACAAGGTGTTCCGAAAGGGGATGTGGTTGCAATTACATGGTAACTTTACGTATGCTCATAGTGAGTTCCTGAAATATGAAGAACCGGAATACAACGAAAAGTATAAACTCCACGTAGGACAGTCTCTGAAACAGGAATATGGTTATATTGCAGAACGCCTGTTTATCGATGAGGCCGATGTGGCTAACTCTCCGAAGCAGACATTTGGCGAATATGGAGCCGGTGATATTAAATATCGTGATGTAAATGGTGATGGACAGATTACTGAACTTGACCAGGTACCTATTGGCTTCCCGACAGTTCCGGAAATTATTTATGGCTTTGGCTTCTCTTTTGGCAGTGCACGTTTTGATGTTTCGGCTTTCTTCCAGGGATCTGCCCGTTCTACTTTCTGGTTGGATGCTAAAAACACTTCTCCGTTTGTACATGTATATGAAGACACTAACTGGGATAATGTATCAATGTGGAAAGACATTCCTTTGTTAAAGGCCTATGCTGATAATCATTGGACAGAAACCAATCGTAATATCTACGCTTTGTGGCCACGTCTGAGCAGTACTCGTATGGAGAATAATATTCAAAAGAGTACCTGGTTTATGCGTAACGGAGCTTTTCTGCGTATGAAGACACTGGAAGTTGGATATACCTTCCCGGAAACATTGACAAAGAAGGCTTATATAAATTCTGCGCGTATTTATTGTAGTGGTAATAACCTGTTTGTGCTCAGCGGATTCCATATGTGGGATATTGAGATGGGAGGTAACGGATTAGGTTATCCTATTCAGCGGGTTATTAACCTGGGTGTCCAATTAACTTTTTAAATAGAGGAGACGAAAAGCTATGAAATATAATTTGAAAAATAAACTAAGAAACCTGGCTTGTATCTCTTTGTGTGCCAGTGGAATGTGGATGTTGAGTGCTTGTGGCGATTATCTGGATGTTGTGCCCGATAATGTAGGTACTATTGAACACTCTTTCAGTAACCGTAATGAAGCCGAGAAGTATTTGTTTACCTGCTATTCTTATATTCCGGAGTATCATAGTGAACGGGCAAATGTTGGTTTGATGGGTGGTGATGAATTAGCTACTTTCTATCCTATTCAGAGTGGCGATGATTATGCTACCTGGCGTATCGGGTTGGGATATCAGAATGTGAATGATCCTTATCTTAATTATTGGGATGGAGGTAATGGTGCGGCTCATAGTCTGTATGAAGGGCTTCGTGATTGTAATACATTTCTGACTTATGTGTCTGATACGGATTATGTAGGCGATCTTGCCCCTTCGATGAGGAAGAGGTGGTTGGCAGAAGTGAAGTTCCTGAAAGCCTATTACCATTATTTACTGTTGCGTATGTATGGTCCGATTGTGATAGCAGATGAAAATCTGCCAATCTCTGCTACTCCGGAAGAAGTACGGCTGAAACGTGCCCCGGTTGATAAAGTAGTCTCTTATATCTCTGATTTGCTTGATGAGGCAAAGATAGATTTACCTGTGAAGATAGATGATCAGGCAACAGAACTGGGACGCATAACTCGCCCGGCAGCCTTGATGCTGAAAGCTAAATTGCTGGTAATGGCTGCCAGCCCGTTGTTTAATGGTAACCCGGATTATGCTGATTTTGTGGATAAAGACGGTGAGCATTTATTTAATAGCGAGTATAGTGTACAGAAATGGGTCGATGCCCAGGAAGCTTGCGAACAGGCCATTGAAATGTGTGAGCAGGGTGAAGGTGGAATAAGTCCGGACATTGTATTGCATGAAACACATACGAATCTGGTATTCAGTGCTAAACTGAAACGTGAGTTAAGTTTACGTGAGTGTGTGACAGAAAAGTGGAATGATGAGTTGATCTGGGGACTGTCCGGTCGCCTGACAGGTGGTTTACAGCAGTCTTGTATGTCACGTGTGGGTAAGTATCCGTCGAATATGCACGGTGCATCTGAAAAAATAAATCCGACAATGTACATTACCGAATTGTACTATACAAAAAATGGTGTACCTATTGATGAAGATAAAGAATGGGAATATGCTAACCGTCTGAAGGTAAAGAAGAATACCAATAATACAGCGAATGAGTTTTATTTGATTCCGGATTATGAAACGGTAAGTGCCAATTTTGACCGGGAACCCCGTTACTATGCAAATGTTGGTTTTGACGGATGCTTGTGGTATCAAAACAACTGTGTTTCCGGGAATTCATCTGATATCTGGCAACTGAAGGGACGTGCCGGACAAGCACAAGGTATTTTGGGAGCTTACGGCTATTCTAAAACAGGGTATTGGGCTAAGAAATTAGTGAGCTTGGGATTCGTGAATACCGAAAGCGGATGGAATACAGAACAATATCCGTGGCCGGAGTTCCGCCTGGCCGATCTTTATCTGCTTTATGCAGAAGCTGTTAATGAAGCTTCGGATTCTGAAGCTGCCCGTACATTGGCAATTAGCTATGTGGATAAAATCAGAGCACGTGCAGGTCTTTCCGGAGTCAAAGAGTCCTGGGAACAACATTCACGTAAGTCGAATAAGTTCAGAACTCAGTTGGGATTGCGTGAGATTATTCAGCGTGAACGTGCCATTGAGCTGATGTTTGAAGGACAACGCTTTTGGGATGTGCGCCGCTGGAAAATAGCTGATAAGGAATATAATAAAACACTGATGGCATGGAATCCTCGTGGCAAAACGGTGGATACTTATTATCAGTTGACCGCCATGTATACTCAGCAATTTGTGGCACCACGTGATTACTTCTGGCCCATTAAAGAAAAGTCATTGGTGATCAATCCCAATCTGGTACAAAATCCGGGATGGCAATAAATCGTTTATTTGATTAAAAACAGAAAGAGATATGAAATCAATAAGAATATATATACTTATGTTGGGGATGTTGATGGCCCTTGCCGGCTGTCAGACCGACTTTGTGAAGCCTTTGGAAAATGATAGCGAAGCACCTGCACCGGTGCGTGATGTAACTTATATCAAGATGCCGGGTTCTGTACTTCTTACATATACATTGCCTTCAGATCCCGATTTACTTTATGTAGCGGCCAGTTATACAAATAAAGAAGGCAAGAAATATGAATTTAAGGCTTCTTACTTCACGAATACATTGCTGGTCGAAGGTTTTGGAGATATGGATACCTATTCATTGGATGTATATGCCGTGGACCGTAGTGAGAATTATTCTGTACCGGTGAATATACAGGTTTCTGCAGATACCCCTCCTGTACAGGCGGCTTATGAAACGCTGGAAGTACAACCCGACTTTGGGGGTATGACCTTTTCGTTTGCAAATACATCAAGAGCTGACTTAACAGTTTATGTTTCTACTCCGAATGAGGATAATGAAATGGTCAATGCAGAAACTTTCTATACAGGGCTGCCCAAAGCTACATTCTCCGTGCGTGGTTATCTGGATATATCCCGTGATTTTGAAATTTATTTTCAGGATAAATGGGGTAATAAGTCACAGGTAAAGAAAGAAACCCTCACTCCGATATACGAGGCCGAACTTGATAAGAAAAAATTCAAAGAGGTGATTCTGCCCGGTGATTTTCCATGTACTTTCTATGAAAGTAAGATGGAGTATATCTGGGATGGACGGGCGGCTGCCGATGGTGACGGACAGACAGGAGCCCATACAGGTATTGAAGAGCATAACGGGCCTACCTGGTTTACCTTTGACCTTGGAGTCCTGGCGAAGTTGAGTCGTTTTAACTTGAAGTTTGTACAGGATGACAAGCACTTTTATAACGACGTTTCTCCGAAAGTGTATGAGGTCTGGGGATGTGCAGAACTGGATAAATCCGGTAGCTGGGATAGTTGGATAAAATTACTTCATATTGAAAATGAGAAGCCTTCCGGTTTGCCAGGAAGTGAACTGACTGAGGATGACCGTCTGGCTGCGCGGGAAGGTGATAATGCTGATTTTCCGTTGGATGCGCCACGTGTGCGTTATATCCGTATCAAATGTATTGATAACTGGACCGGTAACTCTAATATGGTATTTACTGAGGTTACTTTCTGGGGAGATGATAAATCAGAAACGAATAATTGATAAATGCTTGAATTATGAAATTGATGTTTAAATATATAGTGGCAATAGCGGCTTTGTTCTTATTTCTTGGCAGTTTTTCTTCTTGTACACAGATGGATGAGTATCTGAAGTATACGGATGGAAAGGAGATACTGTATATTGGTAAGCCGGAGGGGATGCAAATGCGTTCGGGAAAAGGGCGTGTACAATTCTACGGTATTCTTATTGACCCTAAAATTACCCGGTTACGTATTACCTATAATATGGGAAAAGAAGTAATTGACCTGCCTGTTCAGCGCGGAGAAGGAGCGGAGGTATTTACTTACGATATCCCATTGAAGGAGGGGATTTATAATTTTGTTGTTCAGACCTTTGATGACAACGGACATGCTTCTGTGCCGGAATCACTCATTGGCTCTTCTTATGGTACTATTTATGAAAGTACATTATATAGCAGGGGTATTTCGTCTGTGAAATGTGAAAATAATGCTACTACGATAAAATGGGCTACCGCTGATACTCATTCACCTTATGTCCGTATCTGGTATACGGATGTTAATGCTCAGGAACGTATGGTAGAAGTAGAACAAGCTGAGCAGGAAACGATTCTGGAAGACTACAAGTCGATGAGTGGTTTTAAGATGAAAACTTACTATCTGCCGGATGTTACAGCCGTGGATATCTTTGAGATTGAGGCAAATGTAGAAGCGGATGAAACGTTGACGGCCAGCGTATTGAAAAATGCCACTGACCCTGTGATGCGGAGTGACGATAGTACAGAGAAAAGTGGAATTCTGAAAGACTGGAAGTATACCTCTAATCTGTTGACACAGAATAATGGTACTACCGGTACTTTTTATGAGGCTTCTGCCGGTAAGACATTTATAAATATATCTACGATGAATTATGCCGCTGCCATCGAAAATGGTAAAATATGGCAGGAAGTAACTCTGCCTGCCGGGACATACGAGTTCTCATTCAATGTGAATACTTCGAAAGGCAATAATCTGAATCCATATGGGGTAGTGGTTGCCGGCAGTGAAATACCAGACGTAGATCAGGTTGAAGCACTGTCTTTGGCTTACCTTAATTGGGGGCGTACCACGGGAGTAAAAACATTGAGTTTTACATTGGATGAAGAGACAACCGTTCAATTGGGATGGGTTGCAAGTATGGGTGAAAAGAGTGCCGATATTCGTATAAATAGTGTTGCTCTGAATAAGATACATAAAATAAATACGATAGAAAGAGGCATTGAATGATGCTATTTGCTTATCTAAATGAACATTAGTAATAATATGAAGAAAAAGAGCTTTTTGATAGTTTTAGGGGTATGTATCGGGACTACCGGTTTTGTATGGGGAACCAATGATAAACCATTGTATAAGAATCCGGATGCCCCCATTGAAAACCGTGTGGAAGACCTACTGCGGCGTATGACTTTGCAGGAGAAGGTATTACAACTACAGAACAAACCCGTTGGCAGGATTGATGAGATAGAACGTGTTTTTGGCGGACAGAGTTATGGATGTACTCATGAAATGGGGCAGACAGCAGAAGAATGTGCCCGAATCTATAACGAGTTACAGAATTATATGCTGACTAAAACCCGGTTGGGGATCCCAATTTTAACAGCTGTAGAAGGAATCCAGGGCATTTTACAAAATAATTCTACCTTGTTTCCGCATGCTATTGCACAAGGGAGCACGTTTAACCCCGGATTGATAGAGCGCATGACGGAGGCGGCAGGTGCCGAAGCGGCAACGATGGGTATTCATCAGGTTTTATCTCCTGTGTTTGATATTGCCCGAGAACTGCGCTGGGGCAGGGTGGAGGAGACTTATGGCGAGGATCCTTATCTGATTGCTGAAATGGGGATTGGTTTTGTGAAGGGATATCAGAAACATCGTATTACATGTACTCCGAAACATTTTGTAGCACATGGTACACCAACAGGAGGGCTGAATTGTGCCTTTGTGAGTGGAGGTGAACGTGAATTCCGAAGTATGCATCTTTATCCTTTTGCACGCGTTATTAAAGAAGCCGATCCGCTTTGTATTATGAGCTGCTATAGTGCCTATGATGGTATTCCTGTTTCAGCATCTCCTTATTATATGACTGATGTCTTGCGCGATGAACTCGGATTTAAAGGATATGTATATTCTGATTGGGGATCTGTTGATCGGGTGATGACTTTTCATTATGCTGCCTCTACCCGTGAAGAAGCTGCCCGTCTATCGTTGATAGCAGGTGTTGATCTGGACGTGGATTCTGATTATGAAACACTGGAACAACAGGTGAAAGAGAACATTATAGATGAAAGCTATATTGATAAGGCTGTACGGCGTGTTTTGTATGTGAAGTTTGCTTTAGGTTTATTTGACCGTCCTTATTTCGGTGATCCGAAACAGGTGAAAAAGGTCGTTCGTTCTGCCGAACACATCGCTTTGGCAAAAGAGATCGCGGATGAGAGTGCTATCTTGCTTGAAAACAAGAATAACATCTTACCACTTGATTTATCGAAATATAAATCGATTGCTGTAATAGGGCCTAATAGTAATCAGACTATCTTCGGAGATTATGCATGGACTACTCCGGATACGAAAGAGGGAGTAACTTTATACCAGGGTTTAAAAGAGGTAATGAAGAATAAGGTAAAACTGCAACAGGCAGATGGATGTGACTGGTGGAGCCAGAAGGAGGAGAATATTGCGGATGCAGTAAGAGTTGTAGAACAAAGTGATTTGGCTATTGTGGCGGTAGGTACCCGTAGTACTTTCCTGGGACGTGGCCCACGTTATTCTACGGCAGGTGAAGGATTCGATTTGTCTTCTTTAGAATTACCTGGTAAGCAAATGGAACTATTGAAAGCTGTAAAAGCAACAGGCAAACCGATGGTGGTTGTTTTTATATCGGGTAAACCACTGGTGATGACCTGGGCGAAAGAAAATGCGGATGCTGTATTGACACAGTGGTATGCTGGTGAGCAGCAAGGGCGTTCTATGGCCGATATTCTGGTTGGCAATGTTAATCCTTCAGGACGTGTAAATGTATCGTTTCCGCGCAGTACGGGAAATACACCTTGCTTTTATAATTATTTTCCTACGGACCGTGTACAGCGATTTGACCGTCCGGGTACTTACGAAGAACCGGCAGGGCATTATATTTTTGAGCATCCTTATGCGCTATGGGAATTTGGTTATGGTTTGAGTTATACCGAATTTAAGTATACCGATTGTAATTTAAGTGATTCTATTTTCTCAGACAGAGGTAAGTTGACTGCTACTATTGAGATTGAGAATACCGGAAAACGGGATGGGAAAGAGGTTGTTCAGTTGTATGTTCGTGATAAGATTAGTTCGGTTGCTACCCCTGTCAAACAACTGAAAGCTTTCAAAAAGGTATCGGTCAAAGCGGGTAAAAAGGAAACGGTAACGTTGGAGCTGCCGATTTCGGAATTAGCTCTTTATGATGCCCGTATGAAGCATATAGTAGAACCGGGTGAATTTGAGATACAGATTGGTAGCTCTTCCGATCGTATCCATTTCAATAAGACCATTGTGGTGAAATAAAAGGGATTACAGAGTGACTTAATACAGATTTACTTTACACCGTTTTAACATTATAAAAATTCATATGGCAAGTAAAGTATTTCCTCGTTGT
>NZ_JAASHC010000012.1:0-144276 GCF_019734355.1 Bacteroides sp. K03 | reverse complement strand
ACGCCCAGCGGCAAGGGGCGGGACCACCCGTCCCGACGAGCGTTGGTTTTCAGTGTTTACAAACATAGTAACTATTAGTTTTATATTACGTAATTGGTTACGCAAAATTATGTGTTTTCTTTTATCCGGCAAGGCAACTGAAGGAAAATAAAAACGCAGTCCGATTTACTGGCAATTGAATCGAACTGCATATAAAACTTTAATCAACTGTTTTTCTGATATGAAACGTATATAATTCATTTTGCGCTTTTCGAGACAGTGTATTGTTCCAATTAGGCAGAATATAAAGAGGCGGGAGAAATATCTTTCATTACGAAAGAACCGAAACTTGACAACCTTACCGATTCTCCGACATCAAGTGTTCGCTTGACTATATTTCATTACCATATCAAGTAATTTGTTCGTATTTCATACGCCACTTTTCTTCCACACGTTCACAATTTCCCCGATATACATAGTGTGTATGCTCATACCGTTATCGTAGATACGACCGACCTCCTTGTCTATCCGTTCGGGGTCGAACGGTACGCTGTATATAATTTTGCACTCAATGGCAAGGTTCGCCTCCTTGAATATCGGATTGCCGAACTCGGTGTATTTGGGCGTCAGTCCGGCAGCTTTCAACTTGTCGCCGTCACGACCGGAATGTGTGCCGATATAGCGCAGGGCGGAACGATGCTTTTCCGGAAAAGCCGTTACGGTAAAATAGCCGTTGCGTTCCATGAAACTGTGCGTATGGCGACTGGTCGAAACATAGACCGTTACGACAGGCCGTTCCCACAGTTCGCCCATGCCGCCCCAACTGATGGTCATGGTGTTCATATCGTCCTCTTTGCCAACAGCAAGTGCCATCCAGTCCTTGTCGAACAGTTGTACGGCGTTCTTCACCTCTTCCGGCCTGATAGCTTTCCATGCGGCATTTTCGGTTGTCTCTTCTTGCATTGGAGTTTTGTCTGTCTTTGATGATGTGGAACTGCAACTGCAAAAGAAGCCTACCAATACGAGATAGCAGGCAATCGCAGAAGTCATAAATCTTTTCTTTTTCATGGTTTTCGTTAGTGATTTTGAATAAAATGAGTGTTCTCTCTCAGTTCGTATTCCGGTTTTCCGATACCCTGCCGGCGGGCGGCTTTCATACCCTTCAGCAGCCACACCATGTTCTCACCGAGCGTCCGCATGGTCTGCAACCTCTCGCGGTCGCGTCGCACATCGTCGGGAGTGAAGCCGTGCACCGAGTTCCAGTATTGCGAAGAGACGACGGGCGTGTTGGAAATGGTGAAAAACTGGTTAAGCTGTTCGAACGTGACCGAAGCGCCTCCGCGGCGACACGATACGACGATGCGCCAAACTTGCCGGTCATTTCGCCCTCCTTGCAGAAGAACAGACGCTGGCAGAAGGAGAGTATCTGTCCCGTCGGACCGCTGTAATAGACGGGTGAGCCGAGTATGATGGCATCGAACTCTGCCAACCGGTCTTGAATCTCCCGGACCGCATCGTCGCGGAAGCAGTGCCCCGTCTTGAAGCATTTCATGCAGGCGATACATCCGGCGACAGGCTTCTTGCCCAGGTAAAGAAGCTCCGTTTCGATACCGTGCCGCTGCAAGGTCGTTTACACCTCGTGCAGGGCGGTGTAGGTGCAGCCGTGTTCGTTGGGGCTGCCGTTAATGAGCAGGACTTTCATACGCGCTTCTTTCAAATGGTCTTACCTAAATTATATGCTTTCTCCAACGAGGGATGCCCGGCAATGTCGCCCACCTGCATCACGCCTCCGGCATACACCTCACCCAGGTTCTCCCAGCCGAGGTGACGGAGCAAGGTATGGTAATAGTGTTCCACAGGCTCGAAGTTGTCCGACGTGTCGCCCTCTGCTGCCATGAGCAGGACGCAGTGCTGCATGGGCGTATGGTATTCGGGACTCTTCTCCGTTACGGCAAACAGACGGTCGATGACGGCTTTCAGTTGTGCCGTGATGCTCCAATAATACATCGACGAGGCAAGTACCAGCACGTCTGCCGTTTCGTAGTGCGGATAGATCCTCGCCATGTCGTCTTTCTGCACACATGGGCATTGCGCATCGTGTCCGCCGCCCAAACACCCCAGACAGGGATGGATGTCCATCCGTTGCAGGTTGAATACTTCTACTGTATGTCCAGCCTCTTCCGTGCCTTGCTTGAAGGCGTCCACCAGTCCTGCCGTATTGCCTTTCGACCGGGGACTTCCATTGAGTATGACAATTTTCTTTCCCATGCTCCCTATTTCTTTTGAATCGTATTCGAATTCTGATTATAGGCTTTGGCCACACATTTCCACTCACCGCCGATTTTCAGCAGAAGCAGATAATCGGTGAAGTCGATACGGTCTCCCCAACCCTCTTCAAGTACACGAACAACGGCCAGCGTCTCTTCGACGGCCACCACATCGACACGCGCCTTGAACGCTTCGCCGCCGCTGACGGTATCCACATTGCGGTAAAACTGCTCGATGGAGCCGTGTTCCAGCTCTCCGTCGAGGAAACCGAACAATACGGCATCATCGGTGAACAACTCGCGGGCATATCTGCTGTCGCCTTCCGCTACGCTTTTTACAAACTTTATGGCAGCGGCTTCCACTGCCTTGTATTCTTCAATACTTGCTCTCATAACTTTTTGTTTTCGTTAATTATCCGCAAAGTTACATGGTAATGCCGATGCCCGCAAGTACCGAAAAATTATTCATATACCGAATTATTTTTCGGTATATCCTTATTACGGAGGATTATATTTACCTTTGCATTTGTAAAAACGAAAAAAGAGATGTACGAAAGAAAGATACCTGTTGATTTGAGTTGTCCGCTGCGGCTGACGATGAGCCTGATAGATTCCAAGTGGAAGTCCTGTATTTTGGACGAATTGCGTAGCACGATCATGCGTCTGAGCGAGTTGCACAAGGCGCTGCCCGAAGCCACGCCGCGCGTGCTCGACCTGCAACTGAAAGAGCTGGTGGATGACGGTCTCGTTGCCAAGACCATCTATCCCGAACTGCCGCCGCGTTCGGAATATTCCATCACGGAACTGGGGCGATCGCTCCTGCCTATCCTCGATGCCATGATTACGTGGGGAGAGACGAATCGGGAATTGTTTGAACAGAAGTATGGACATGACTAAAGATTCTATAACCATTCGCGAGTATGTCCCTTCAGACAAAGAGGCTGTATTAAGATTAATACGGTTAAATACGCCACACTATTTTGCGCCAGAGGAAGAAGCCGACCTGAGTCGTTATCTGGAAAAAGAAAGGGAGTATTATTATGTCGTCCTTTTCGGTACGGAGGTAGTAGGCTGTGGAGGTATAAACATGGCAGAGGGTGGAAAAAGAGGGAAAATCAGTTGGGATATCATACATCCCGATTGGCAGGGGCGTTCACTCGGTTCGTTGCTGCTGAAATATCGCATGGGTGTGATTAAGTCTTTGGGGGCCGATCGCATCACGGTACGAACTTCGCAAGTGGCATATCTTTTTTATCAGAAGCGCGGTTTTATGCTTAAAAAGGTAGAGAAAGATTATTGGGCCAAAGGCTTCGACATGTATGCGATGGAATATACGGAGAATGTGGTACACCTTGATTAAACATAAGGATATGAGAAATGTTATCTTATTTATAGCTATGAGTCTTGACGGATATATCGCAGACAGGCAAGGCGGTGTGGAGTGGCTCTATGGCGAAGATGCCAAGACGGAAGTGCCGGACACATATGGAACGTTTGTCCGCGATATAGATACCGTCATCATGGGATGGAATACATATCATCAGATTGTAACGGAACTGTCGCCTCACGATTGGATATATAAAGGAATGGATTGCTATGTGGTTACACATCGGGAGATGGAACAAAAAGCAGATATCCACTTTACCGATGAGCCACCGTGCGAACTGGTAAGGCGGCTGAAACGCTCGACCGGTAAAGGTATATGGATATGCGGAGGGGCAGATATTGTACAGCAGCTTCTCAACGAGGGGCTGGTGGATATGTTTCATATTTCCGTCATCCCTGTATTGTTGGGAGGTGGCATTCGGCTTTTCAACACGTTGGAAATGCAAGCCCGTCTGCAACTGGTACGGACGCAGCATTACAATGGCATAGTGGAAATGGTGTACAAGCGGAAAACATCAACGGAGGCTATAAAATCCTGACATTTCAACCTTGCGGTCGCAATAGATAATGATCTGTGATTTCCGTACTGTCATTTTCCGGAATGCGGAGCAGACGGCAAGCAGCCAAAGGAATATACATCCGCTATATCAAACTACATTGCTCGATTATTAAACTATAAATCGGGCAATGTGGTTTGTTTCTGCATCTTATTGGCAAAAGTCCATTTGTACCAGTTTCTTGCTGAGGACACAAGAATCCTCCGCTTGTCGGATTGGGAGAATACTTTTCAAACTCCGATTTCCTTATTTAAGTGAACAATGATTCAAAAAATGAAAGGCCTGGATACATGAAAACCGAGAAATGTTGTCCAACAATTTGGTGACACATTAATTTAATGATTTCATGACGTAATGTTGTCACTCTCCAAACAACCATAACTTTGTTTTACCACACAACTATATAGATAATATTTCATATAAGCGGATTGTGAAATAACCAGCCTTTCCGTTTGGAGGGCATTCATGCGAAAAGAACCGTTTCTGTATGATGCTCCCGGACAATGGCTACCGTATCGGCGCAATATGCTGTCACTTTCGGAGAAGCCATTGTCGGATAACGTATTATGTATTCCTTTGCGGCAAAAGGAATAATAACATCAAAAGAAAAAGTATATGGAAATCGTATCAATCGAAAGAAAGACCTTTGAGGCGATGGTCGCAAGATTCGACCGTTTTGTCAGTCGCATGGATGCCATCTGCCGGCGGCACGGAGAAAAGACAATGAGCGAGTGAATGGACAATCAGGACGTGTGCCGTATGCTCAACATCAGCCCCCGCACGTTGTAGACGCTTCGGGACAACGGTACGCTGGCTTACTCGCAGATAAACCACAAAACGTATTACCGTCCCGAAGACGTGCAGCGTGTTGTTTCCGTTGTGGAAGACAGACGGAAGGAAGCGAAGTTCAAAGGCAGGACGATTTAATCACCTGCATATAGTCAAAGTAATCCCACTAAATCCAAAGTATATAAATGAACTGATTAACAGGACAGCGAATGGATAATCCACTTCATGGGCAGTATCGACCGATTGCTGGACAGCTTCGAGCACCTGACCACCAACTATCGCCCGACACTGGGCAACGAGCGTTTCTTTACCGACAAGGAAGTGTCGGCACGGTTGAAAGTGAGCCGTCGGACACTTCAGGACTACCAGAATGAGAGGCGGATAGCCTACATCCAGTTGGGCGGCAAAATCCTCTACCGTGAATCAGACATCGAAAGGATGCTTGCTGACGGCTACCGCTCCGCATACCGACTAGCAGAAACATGATTTTCCGTCAGTCGTTTGTTTCCGTTACCGGATGCCTTTTTTTGCGTATGGCAGGCAGTGGCAAGGTTTTCGGGCTGAATACGCTCTAAAACAAACATCCGCAATCTCTTTGAGGTAGCTGTTCATACGTTGATTGGACGGCACTGGCAATACCACTCCCTTTTTGACACACTCGGGATGGCTCTTATATTTCTCTACAATCATTCGTGGTATATCCAGCAAGGGGATGTTGCACATGTTATTTGTCTTTTTGCGCGGCTTTCTAATCCAGTAGTCCCCATTACTGTCTTGTGTGACATGTTCCAGTGTCAGATGTTGTGCGTCCGCGAATGCTAAGCCGCTCAAAGCACAAAAGACAAAAATATCACGGACTGTTTCAAGACGTGGTATATTATACTTCTTATTGATGATGGCATTGAGTTCCTCTTTCGTCAAGAAATAACGGTTGCTTTGTGTCTGGTGAAAACGTATTTCAGAGAATGGGTCATCGACAATCCATTTGTTAGTCAATGCAAGCCGGGTGATTTTCTTTAGATTCTTCAAATACTTGACAACCGCATTTTGGGCACAGTTTTTCTGTACCTTCACAAAATGTTCAAAATTCAGAACGAATTCATCGTTCAGCTCTTTCAACGGCGTATCTTTCAGGTGGTATTGGCTTTGAAGCATCTCTTCCAGATAGCGAACTGTTCTCTCATATCTGAGCACCGTGCCTTTTACATAATCACGGTCTATAAGTTCCCTGTACTTCTTGTTATGCTCTCGGAATACTTCCAAAAGCATTTTGGGAGATTCCCCTTCACCATTAAACTTATGAATAATGGTGAAGGCTGTGATAGGTTTGTCATCTTGGAGCAGTTCACGATGTATCTGGTAAATCTTCATTCTGACAGATTCCGGATACTGATTCAGCTCCAGTGCTTTCCGGGCTTTCCCTGTCACACATCCTTTGGATGCGTTCCAACGTTCCTTGGCAACGCTGCGCTTTGTTTGCATTTCGGCACGTTGTCCGTTTACGGTGATTCACAGCCCGATGGGTGCCTCGCCGTTTTTCAAAAGTCTTGTTCTTCTGATAAAGAAGAGAGTCGAAAAATAGTTTCTTTGCATGGTTTGATACTTTTTTGTTTGCAAAATTAAGTTCCGAAGCCAGAAGAATGACTACGCAAAATAATGTGTATCAACGCAAAGCAATTTTATTCGGTGGACTCTTTCGGTCGGAATCTTTCTCCACCGAATTGGTCTGTGAAAGTTACTGTATTCTGCGTAAAAAAAAGGAGGTTAGTAGAAAATAAAAACCTCTGATAATTGTTGATTATCAGAGGTTTCCTTCGATTTACATCTTTATTTCGTGATCCGCCTGGTTCATGAACCTTGCGGTATATTCTCCTAAAAATCAATATCTTCGGAATTATAAGCTTTGTATCAGTCACGCTTTAGTCCTTAAAAACAGTCCACTTCTGTCCGGTGTCTGTCTGCTTATATCTTGGGTTCAAAAGTATGTATTCTTTTGAAATTACGCAAGTGTTTGATTATTAATATTTCAACTTAGGTGCAAGGTGCAAGCTATATATACATATATATGCTTGCACCTTGCAGTGTGCACAAAAAACTCTTAAAAGTTTACAGTGTTTTATAACGAAAACGCTATATTTGTATAGTAGCATTTGAAAATTACGACTATGGCAAAAATGAAGGACGGAATTTGAAAACTATAAAAAGTAGGGAAGCCTACAGCTATCATAAAGTTAACCTCTAATATTGTTTTAACATGATTACAATAAACAAAAATGGAAAAAATTTCAATTTGATATATATAAAACATATGCTTCATTATACCAATTTGGAAAATGTATTAACTCATGGATTATTATCACATAATGCAGCCTATGATAAAAAACTTATAACAAAAGATATATCAATGAGTGAGGTGCAAGACAGGAGGAAAAAAAAGAATATAAACATTAATGGAAAGTCCATAAATGTACATGATTTTGTGTCTTTCTATTTTCAACCCAGAAATCCAATGTTGTATCGTAGAAAGGATATCCAAAGTGAATTAATCATAGTTTTGGTAAATGCGGATATATTAAAAACAAATATAACAGAATCCAAATATGCTATATTTACTGACGGAAATGCAGGCAGTGATTTAACTAAATTCTATACAGGGGTTGATAAGATGAAAAATGTTGATTTTGAATTATTAATAAGCGGTTCGTGGAATCACGATGACGAAGATATAAAAAGAGAGAACAAACGTAAAATGTGTTCGGAAGTATTAGTCTATCCTTCAATAATTGCTTCTGAAATTGAGAAGATAATTTGTCCAAATAGAAGGATGTATGATTATGTCTTAGATACCATAAAAAAACATGGAGATAATGTCAAACATATAGAAGTAAAAATAGATATGAAATATTATTTCTGATATTATGAATGGAATATTAAATAAGCCAAGTTTTGACCCAAAAGAACTTGTAAGTTTTCTGAAAGAAAATATGAGTTTACAAAAGGAATATGAATTTAGAGTTCGTCATTATACCTTGGAACAACATACATTATTAGTAATGAATGAGTTTGAAAAATATTTTGCAAAGATAGAATTACCTATAGATATAGGTTTATTCCGATTGTTATTATGTCTCCATGACATTGGTAAGCCAAAAGCTTTCCGTGAGGGAGATAAAAACAAACAATATCAAAATAATAAAGAAATTATTTATTCTTTAAAAGATAGTCTACCCTTCAATGATAAAGAAATTACATTATGTATGTTAATTGTGGGATCAGACATTTTAGGACTTTATTTTCAAAATCAAATAAGTTTAAAAATCGCAAAAAAGATGCTTCTTGATTTGTCGTCAGAAATAGAATTACCTATTTTCGACCTATTAAAGCTTATGACAACTTATTATCAATGCGATATAGGTAGTTATACAAAAGATGCAGGAGGATTATCTTATTTAGAACACCTCTTTGAATATCAAGATGGATTAAAATTATTTGATTCTGATAAAGAGAGATTAAAATTCTCACCAAAATATGAAGTATTATATACAAATTTAGAAAACTCATTAAAATGAATAATATTAAGCATATACATGGAAGTATATTTACTACTAAATGCCAGACAATTGTTAATACTGTAAATTGTGTAGGAGTTATGGGAGCAGGAATTGCTTTAGAATTTAAATATAGATATCCTTTAATGTATGAACAATATGTAAAACTATGTAAAGATAGAGCTATTCAAATAGGTAAACTATGGATTTATAATATTCCTGGACAAAATGCTAAAGTCTTGAACTTCCCCACAAAAAATGATTGGAAATATCCGAGCAAATATGAATATCTTGAAAGCGGATTAAGAAAATTTGTTGAAACATATAAAGAAAAAGGAATTACATCAATAGCATTTCCTCTACTTGGCGCTTCAAATGGTGGATTAGACCCTGATAAAGTGACTAATTTAATGCATTTCTATTTAGAAAATTGTGATATTCCAGTTGAAATTTATGAATTTAACCCTTATGCTTCGGATGATTTATTAGGTTTAGTGCGTAATTCATTCCATGAGTTTAATATAAATAATCTTGAAATAGAAGCAGGCTTAAAGAAAAATATCTTGTTAAAAATAAAAGAAATATTAGATTCAGGGAATATTTATACGCTAATGCAATTAGATAAAGTAAAAGGAATTGGAAAAGAAACAGTTGCTGCTTGTTTCAAGTTTGCTATGAATTTGAAAATGAAAAAAAACATTATGCCTAAAGACCTTTTTGGTATTGATGCAAAAGAAAAAGAATCTAAGGTGAGGGTTAATAAGCCCACTGTCAAAAAGAAAAAAGAGAAACTAAGTGTTTCAGAAAGATCTGAGCTTACAGGTCTAGATGAGCACACTATTCTTAAAATTGATAATAAAGAAGAAATTGACATCAATATAATAATCACTTACTGCGATAAACGGAAACTAAATTTCAAGAAATTTGTACAAGAAAATTACATTTCCTTAAAATAAATTAGAAAGAGAAGCCTACTGCTTTTACATTTTTTTTATTTGAATAGCATATAAAAATTCAGTTAACGACATTGCACTGAAAAACTAAGAAATGGAAAGTAGGTACGAGTATATTTGTATAGCTTAGACTTACTTTCTATATTTAGTTGGTTGTTCTTTAAACTGCTTTTTAACCAATCTTACTTGCTATTTTATTTAGTTCATTTTCAACCTCTTCTACTGTAGATTGTTTGCTTTTCATATTTTCAGGGAGTAACGTTCTCTTACAAATGCAAAGCCTTTACCTAGTTCAAGAAGAATTTGAGTGATGTGCGAGACAAGCTGTTTTTCGATGTCTCGCTCCTGTGCTTTTTTGAGATACAGAAACAAAATCGAACCAATACGGGTCTTTTACTACTTCCTGTGCTATATCTGCTGTTAGAGCTGATAAGGTCAGTGAGAAGTTGGTTTGTCCTTGTTCGTAATACTCATAGAATTGTTGCTTCAACTGATTCTCTAAAATGCTTCTTCTATATTTTGTGCTTTGCTAATTATCACCTTTTGATGTCCCCAAGGTATATCGAAAATAATTCTATAGTTATCAGCCACTTGTAATTGTCCCTCAACTTGGGGGACAATTACAAGTGGCTGATAACTATATTTTCCCTGCGTAGAACTCATAGAAGTTCTTACTGTAGTTTGTCCCAACCGCCAATAAAAGTGTATCAACTCTGTATTGGCTGTTTTTATCATTCGTATTTTGGTAGAACGGATTTGCTGCTTGATGGCTTTTAGTCACTCTATATATTCGCTATCTATTGAGCTTATAGGATAATCTTGCATATAACTATGTTTTTTGCAAAAGTAAATAAATTTATGATAGCATGTTTTTGAAATACATTCTTTTAGCGAGATTCTGTCTGTAATCTATTTATATTGGCTATGTTCTCTAAGACACATTCGGATATAACTGCTTTTTTCTTGGATTTGGATTCTATCATTTAGAAAGAGTAGCGTCTTTTCTAAAGCGAGTAGGGGTGCATCCTCTATATTTCTTAAACAGCTTGTTTAAATGGCTTTCATCAGTAAACCCCAGTTCTGAAACAATCTCACTAATTCTCATTTCACTGTGTAGCAGTCTATTTTCAACTAATTTCATTTTGTAATTTAATATATATTGCTGCATCGTTTCATTAGTATGTTTCTTAAAGTATCGCCCGAGATAGCTGGGTGAGATACCAAAATGCTGGCTTATTGTTTTTGTTTTAATTTTATCAGACTGATAAATATTGGACTGAATGTATTGCAAAATATCTAAAGACTTTTCTTCCGTACATTCATCTACCTGTTCAGGTAAGAACATGGTAATATTACGGGCGACTACAATAATTATGGTATTAATCAGTTGGGTTATAATTTCCTTACTGTATATGTTCCTATTTACATATTCTCGAATAATAGCTTCAATCATTGGTTTTACCAACAATTTATCCGTTTTATTTCTTAGAATACATCCCGGTTGATGATTAGCATGTTGCAATATAAATTCTAAGCGTTTTATATTATCTGCTCCAAAAACAGCAGAGTGTATATATATGTCGTTAAATTTGACATTGATAAATTTTGTTGTTGTATGAATTTCAAATGAATGGGTGTCTCCGGGAGTGATCATGAAGAGGTGTCCGTCATGATAAGCAAACTTGTTATTATTTATCCATTGTATACCTGTTCCTGTTAAAACATACACTAACTCAAAAAAGGTGTGGTCATGCTCTTTTAACAGAGACTCGTCAAGCTCGTTGAAACTAATTTCAAACGGCTGGTGTAAGTTTTCTCTTCTCATATTTTAAATATAGACTTGTAAAACGCAAAGATACTGATAAAACGCAAAATGATACCTAATAATAGTGCTGGAAATGGTATAATTTTGCTCCGAATAATAAAACCAATAACATTATGGAGTTTTTAGAACTGATTAAAAAACGCTTTTCTGCAAGAAGTTATAAATCGGATGCAGTAGAGCAAGAGAAACTAAATAAGATTGTAGAGTGTGCTCGTTTTGCTCCTTCTGCCGTTAATTATCAGCCGTGGCACTTTTTGATAGTGAAGAGTAAAGAACAACGTTTGAAAGTGCAACAATGCTACAATAGAGAATGGTTTGCCTGTGCCCCGGTTTACATTGTTGTATGTGCAGATAGCTCTGCCGCATGGGTACGCAAGTCAGACAATAAGAATCATGCAGATATTGATGCCGCTATTGCAACCGAACATATTTGTTTAGCTGCAACAGCTCTTGGTTTAGGTAGTTGTTGGGTGTGTAACTTTGATGTAGAAATGCTTAAATCTCATTTCCAGTTATCTCTTGAAAAATATCCTGTTGCCATTGTATCAATAGGATATGTGGATGAATTGCCTAAACTGTCTTCTACCAGAAAACCTGTTGATGAAATCGTTACATTTTTATAAATTGAAAATAGGTGCCCATGAAAACAGAATTGGAAAAATGCTTGGCAGGTGAATGGTATGATTGTCATGATCCGGTCTTCCTTGAATTTAAGGAAAAGTCACATCGTTTATTGATGAAGTATAACTCCCTACCTTACGAAAGAAAAGAAGATAAGTATGCAATACTACAGGAGTTGTTTGGTAGTATTGGCACTAAGGTGTCTGTTGGATTTTCTTTTATTTGTGACTATGGTCGCAATATTCATATAGGTAATAACGTGACTGTTAATGTGCGATGTACATTTATTGATTGTAACAAGATTACAATTGGCAACAATGTGCTAATTGCTCCTGATGTACGAATTTATACGGCAACCCATCCTGTTGAATTGAATGAGCGCCTAACTCCTACCGAAACAGAGGATGGTTTTGAATACATCCGTCATACTTATGCTCTCCCTGTGACAATAGAGGATGGCTGTTGGATTGGTGGCGGAGTTATTATTTTGCCAGGTGTGACTATCGGTAGGGGAAGCGTTATTGGTGCAGGAAGTGTAGTCACAAAGAATATTCCAGCCAATAGTTTAGCAGTAGGAAATCCTTGTAAAGTGATACGTGCAGTCAATGAAAAGTAACATGATGATTCGATTAATAGCATTTGATTTGGATGGTACAATAGGTAATACAGTTCCTATGTGTATACAGGCTTGCAAGAAAGCTGTAGAGCCTTATATTATGCGTGAGTTGTCGGATACTGAAGTTGAACAGACTTTTGGTCTGAATGAGGAAGGTATGATAAAACAATTGGTGGGTAGTGAAAGCTGGGAAAGTGCCCTCAAAGACTTTTATACTATTTATAGCAAGATACATGAAATCTGCCCACAGCCTTTTAGTGGCATTAGGGATTTAATAGAGGACTTGAAATCAAAAGCTATTTTTATTGCTCTGATTACAGGTAAAGGAGAAAGAAGCTGTGATATTACGCTAAGAAAATTTGGTATGGAGAACTGCTTCGACCAAATACTAACAGGAAATCCTCAAAGAAATACGAAATCTGAGGCTATTAGGCTTTTGTTGTATAAGTATAAATTACAGCCTTGCGAGATGCTCTATATAGGTGATGCGGTTTCTGATATTTCTGCATGTGTTAAAAATAGTGTGTGTTGTTTATCTGCTGCATGGGCTACTTCTGATAAGATAGCTGTTGGTTTGGAAGAAAGAAATCCAAACAGGGTGTTTTATTCTATTCAGTCTTTAAAAGAATTCTTAAGTGATTATTTACGTGAATCTAATACGCAAAAAGATGAAACAATTTTCTGATGGAATAATATCTAAAATTAGTGCAGAGATAGAAGTCTTTTGTGTGGATAGTGATGTGTCCTCTGATAAAGCTTTGCATATGATAAACTTCATCAGACCATTGTTTGAAGAACTAAGAGAGTATATACACAAATATAACTTTCAGGATAATGAGGAAGAGATAGACTTCTTTAAAAATAGCAAACCATTAATTCTAAGTAAGCTGATATATTACAATGATATTTATACGCTTGAATTAAGAAAACCCAATGGTAATAAAGAAGTAGTTAAGGAGCATTACAAGAAGAAGCAGGTAGCAATCGTAGACTTCTGTAATAATAACCTTGATTTTTACCAGTATTATCGCTCCAAAGCGACACATTTAGACCGATACTATTTCCTTAGAGGACATGAGAACTACAAGTTGTGCCATAATTGTGGGTTGTTGGATAAAGATCCTTTGTTTTCTACCTGTTGTGACCATAGAGTAGCTAAGATGTTGGCTTATGATATGCTGGAAATTTACCTGCAACAGCGATTACAAGACGTAGAAAGGATAGAAGTAGTAGAAACCAGTCGAGCTTCTCTTCCCGATAATCCATTTCGATGGACGGGTACTAAAATTGCTGCCATTGAATTGGGGTATGCCATATATGCCGCCGGAGTACTGAATAATGGAAATGCTGATATAAAGGAAATAATGACCTATATAGAAGCATCTTTTAAAATAGACTTAGGCGATTACTACCGTACTTATCTCACCATCAGGGAGCGCAAAAAGGATAGAACAGCCTTCCTTAACAGCTTAATAGAAAAACTTCTTCGGAAGATGGACGAAAACGACAATTAATCTCTCTTTAAGGTTCTACCAATTATTTTCTCTTTTCACAAGTCCCTCATAAACTACATGGACTTTTGAAAAGAGAAAATAATTTTTTGTCTATACATGAATAATAGAATGATGTCTAATCACCTGTCTTTCTATCTTGCAGTCCTGCTTTCATACAACCTTGCAATCTTGACTTCTTGAAATCAAGAAATCAAGCTATCAATATTTCAAGAAAACAATATTTCAATACAATACTAAAAACTCATCGGTCGGGGAACGCCCAGCGGCAAGGGGCGGGACCACCCGTCCCGACGAGCGGAAAAGATGTTTGTTTGAGTAATTTTTCTTTCATTGGAAACACGACTTTGGAGTGCTTTTCTAAAAGGATTCAGAGCTGCTGGGATAAATCTCAGCAGCTCTGAACACACCTTGCTGTTATCTGACGATAACCAATTTCAGTCACCTGAAATTCACTTAGCCATATCTAATTTCCGCACCAATAATTCCATATCATTACTGACCTTTACATCAGTAATTCTCGCATAGATTTGGGTAGTTCTAATATTGGTATGCCCTAAGATTTTAGATACCGTTTCAATCGGTACTCCATTGGTTATCAGGACAGAAGTCGCACACGAATGACGTGCAACATGAAATGTCAGGCTCTTGTTTATAGAGCAAATAGACGCAATTTCTTTCAAGTACTCATTAACTTTTTGGTTACTTATAATCGGTAAAATCATCCCGTTTGGCAACTGGTCTTTATACTTTTCAAGAATAGCTTTGGGTACATCAAGCAATCGAATGTTAGAAGCAACATTGGTTTTGTGGCGCTTGGTCATAATCCAAAGATTGCCATCAAATGCAGTGCGAATGTTTTCTTGGGTAAGTTCGCATACATCAATGTACGAAAGAGCCGTATAGCAACTGAAAACAAATAAGTCCCGTACCTGTTCCAACCTTTTAGAAGCAAACTTCTTGTTGTAGATGGTGGTTATCTCTTCCATCGTAAGATAATCCCTGTCGGTTTGCTCAAACTTAACCCTATAATTCCCGAAAGGATCAGCAGTAACCAGCCCTGTGTTCTTGGCAAAGTTTATAATCGTGCGGAAACGCTGTATAAACTTCATCGCTGTATTGTGGCTGCATCCATGATGATTTTTGATGTACAACAGGAAATTATCAATGAACACGACATTTATCTCTTTGATAAGCATATCCGAAACCGAATACTTAAACTTCATGAACTCGATAAGACGTTTCTTTGTCAGTTCATAGCGTGAGTACGTTTTGTCGGTAGTGTTCATTTTTACCTTTTGAAGATATTGCTCGTTGTGCATCTCAAAGAACTCAATTAATGTTTTACCCCGTTCAATCTTACCTAAAAAGGCGTTTTTTACCCGTTCAGAGGTCACAAAACCGTCTTGCTCCAATAGAGCATGGTAATGTTGGTGTACTGTGCTGCGGATACTGTCTAACATTGAATTGATACTTGCGGCTTCGGCACTTCTGCCGGAAGCCTTTCCTGTACTGACATTCCAGTTGGCAGGGGTTATTTCCATTTGTGTGTTGAACTGCGACACAATTTGGTCGATGGTGATACGCGCGATAATTGGCGCATTACCGTTTTTCTTCGCTGCATTTCGCTTAACGAAAAATAGGAGCTTGAAAGTAGTCCTCATAATCTCATTTTTTTTTGGTTGCAAAATTAATTTTATTGATTGTAAATGAGATATTTGCAGGGTAGACAAATATGGACAGAGGTTAGCCATTTTGGGACATTCCGTGACCTGTTTTTCCATACTTTTGTATTGGTCACGAATTGGTCATAGAAGTGTGTCTTTTCGTGACCTTTTGGTGTCTTTGGTCACGGACATTATACAAAGAAAAAACTCCTGCAATACCTTGATATTGTAGGAGTTGTCTTCTTTAAGTCTTGTTTTGACTTGTCTTTCAGTGATCCGCCTGGGATTCCCCTAAGAGAGTTACCACGCTGATATTTAAAACTTTATATTTTTAGCTTCAAGCATATCCCATGATTTATCCCACTAATTTGCTACGTGCTTTTGCGGTAGTTTGCTCATGGAGAATACTGGGAACAAAGATATACAATTCATTTGTATTATTAAAAATATGTAGCTATATTATATATTTCTCAAGAATCAACATCACAGCAAATATGAATATACAGCAAAATATAATCCATACAACAGATAAAAAGACAATACTTTTTATGAGATAGAAAATAGCAATTAGGATAAATACTATAAAGCTTATAGCTTTTATTAGTTGTATAAAATATGCTATTACTCTTTTATAAGTATTAGTCGTGTCATGTTTTAGAAAATATTGATTTTCTTTTCGAATTATCTCTGCACATTTATCAATCGTTTCTCTTAGCTCCTTTCTTGTGTCTAACACTAATCTTTCATTAGTCACTTCTTTAAATGCAATCTCTATAATATCTACAATTATCTTTTCATCAACATAAGCCAGTTTGTCTGATAGAATTATTTTTTGTAGTTCTTCCTTTATATTTGTCTCTTGAGGAAATAATGCAATTATATTTATATAATTGTACAGTTCTGACAATATGCCAATCCTTTTTTCTGTTACTTTGAAAAAAGTTTCTCTAGATTGTCTCATAGGTGTTTCGATTAATTCTTTACATATCCAAGCTATGAAACCTACTAAAAGCGTAATTAATATACTTAATATGTCTTTATTTTCAGATATGAAATTATTGATTACATCCATGTGTACATTTTTTTTGGGCTAAAAATATTTCGAGCAATATTTTTAATAGAGTTAATAAAGCTTCCATCTTTAGAATAATCATTTATAGAGTTTTCTTGCCTCATTATCCCTAAGACAATCTTTTCATTCCCTAAAATTGCAAATCTTTCTTTATTTCCATTTGTAGTCCCTGTTTTTAAAAATAAGTTATTTATATCTATTCCTAGTTTTATTTTTGCTATTTGACATAATAGTTGCTTGCATTCATTTTTAAAAGGATCATCATTGTTTAGGAAAAAATCAGCATATAATTTAGTGAGCTCAAATAAAGAAATTCCATCGCTAGTTGCTCCAAGAATGCTAGATGGGTGTATATTGCTCTCTTCTTTATTTAGTAAACTAGCTATGAATTTTAAGACGTTATTCATGCCTATTTTATTGGCAGCATTTATAAAAGCGTTGTTATTTGATGTCAAAAGTGCTTCTTGTATATTTAAGACAGACTTGCTGGGTAGTTCTGCTTCCTTTACGTTCCATTTTTGATTGTTAATTGTAGTTATGCAATTAAATGTTTCCTCTTTTGAAACCCCATTTTCTCTATAAAAAGTATATAAAAAAGGTTTTAATGTAGAGCCTATATTAGAATGAAAAGTAAGAGGATAATCTATTCCATATTTACTATTAATACCGATTATTTTCCCATCTTGTAAAACAACAATTGATATGGGATAAGGAGATTTTTCTATAGTGTAATTAATAAAATTCTGTAAATCAAAATTAAGGCTTGTTAGTATGCTTGATTTCTTATTATTGATAGATTTTGTGATATATGGTATTACGGATGGAGGAATTATTGACAGTTTATTGTATTCAAAGTTGTATGTCCACATTTTATTATTCTGATAAACATTCTTACTTATAATTCCTTTTTTAAAAAGAATTTCATTAAGAAGGTTGTATCTTTTCATGCATAAATCAGAGTGTCTTATATAATAATTTGGTCCTCTTAATATGGTTAATAGTAATAGTTGTTCTTGTTGTGATAAGAGATAAGGCTCTTTGGCAAAATAGTATAAACTTGCTGCTCTTATTCCATATAAGTTTTTTCCCCAATAAATATTGTTAAAATATAAATCTAATATCTCTTCTTTTGTGTGTTCTCTCTCTAAGGATATAGCATACAGTATTTCTTTTATCTTTCGATGAAAGGTTATAGAATGGTCTTCGAATAGATTGCGAGCTAACTGTTGTGTTATGGTGCTTCCTCCTTGTATGATTCTTCGAGCTTTGATATTCATATATAAGGCTCTTGATATTGATTTTATATCAATTCCTAGGTGTGAAAAGTAGCGCTTGTCTTCAATTGCTATCAGATTTTTTCTTATTTTCCTACTATAATGCGTTACAATGGCTTTCTGTTTGTAAGATTGTGAAACTATACCAAAAGGAATTTTTCGGTTCCTTTTGCCTTGTGTGTACGTAACAAAACCTATATATTCATTATCTTGAAACATAATTCTTACTTTTTTGCAAAGATACAACATTAATGAGTATTTTAAAAATTGAAAGGTGATGATCTATAATGGTTTGGTAATCTTAGGCATGAGTGTACTACTTTTATAATTTATATTCTCTTTTGGCGTCATACTTGTTTTTTGAAATTAAAAATTTCGTATAGGTGCTTTTGGTGAAACGAAATTGATGGAGACAACTTAATTTTCTTATAATCTATCAGACCTGTTTCTTCTATAGACTATCTGATTGTTTGTTTCTTTGTTTTCAAGACTGATAAATAGCAAATTTTCTTGATTATTATCTTGATTGATTTTTGTTTTTCTTTCACTGGATTGAAGTTCTTGTTTTTGTAATTTAAGTTGGTCGATTATATTGCCGTTCTTCATCATGTTCTGATAATCAAAAGATTCCAATTGTTGGCGCTCGTAACCAAACAGCTTATCAAAGCCTTCTTCCGCTTGTTGGAATAGGTTCACACGATCAAATCCACCTTTAATTACTCCGTTCTTGGTGCTCTTATGATTGGTTAGTGGGGATAGCTTCTTTTTATTTGCTTGGTCTTTCCGACTCACAATCAAATGGCAGTGCATATTCAGTTCATTATCGGAACGGTTGCGGCTAAAATGAATCTTACCATAAAATTTTATATCCGAAGCGGATAGTTCCTTATTGAAGTTCTTGGCATATTCAGGAATAAACACTTCCCGGATATACCGCTTCATGGATTCGGCTTGTTCATGTTCTGTATTACCCATTGCTTGAAGTTCCTTTTTCGATGGGCTGACATGAATAGCATAAAACTTAGCATCCGTTTTTAGGAGTTGCCCAATATTTGTATCTATATCCTTTATGACTTTTGATTTATATATATTATCATCTGTAAGATTGAAAAAGCCTTCAGTATAGATGCCTTTCTCCATTCGTTCTAAATCTTCATGCTCTAAATAATTAGCTAGCTGTCGGCTACTTCCTGCATTGTTATATGTTCCGTTTGATGGTGGAGCAAAATCTATGTGCATAATCCTATGCATTTATTAGATTACTGATTTCAGTCTTCAAGTTTTCCTTCCTTTTGCCATCCATCACACCACAAGCGGACAACTCTGAATAGAGTTGTATCAGTTGAAGTAGCTTCTTATAATTTCGTTGGTATATCTGGTAAAGTGTATTAATCTTTTTGGACTGGTTGTTTATCACATCGGCATGATTACAAAACTGTTCACTTAACTTTTTAAGCACGACTGTTTGTCTCTCCTGACTGGCTTCCAGTTGAGAGAGAATAAGAGTTTCCAAAGTTTTGCCGATAGCATCGAAACGTAAAGCTATAGAATTTGTTGCCCGTATCATCGGATTCAGTTGCTCTTCTTCATAGTGACGAATGAAGCGGATAATATCATCCTGCCTCTTATTTATTTTCGCCAGTTCTGATTTTACAGATTCAGGAGCTTCGGATGGGTTGATATGTGCCTTATCTATATATCCGAACGCCAACTTTACAACTTCACTCTTTTTCAGCGAATAGCGTTTGCATATCTTTTCTACCAAAGCTGCTGTTTCCTTATCTATGGAAATGGTAGTGAATATCGTTTTCCTACTGTTATTTGGCATGGTAATTACTTTTTTATAGAAATATGAATAGATAAATACCTGATAATAAGCATTACAGAGAAAATGTTTATTACAGGTGTCATTACAGCGTGTTCTTGTAACACGCTAAAGCCGAAGGCTTTGCCCCGCAGGACAAGAGGGAAGAACAGGACTTGTCCAGTTCCCTCTTGCTCGATTTAGTGAAACGGGCTGAACCCATAGGTGAAGCGGTTTCTGCTAAATCGGGGTGGTAACACAAAGTGATAGCTTAAACACAAGCTTTTCTCCTCTGCTGCATTTTGCTGTCAGGGTTTGTTTTTTAATTGATTGGCTTTTTCAAACTGTTTATAAGTCTGATAATCGGCTCGTTCACGTACAAAAGCTCTAATATCGCTAGCCCGATAGTAGGTTTTATGCCCAATAGTAAAGTAAGGGAGCTTACCTTTTAGTCGATAGCGTTGTAAAGTTCTGAAAGACACTTTTAATAGAAATGCTAAATCCTGATTATCAAGTAATCGTTCATTTTCTTCTAATACCTGATCGGTATTGATCAGGGATTTTAAGTCTTGTCCTATCTCAGTGAGTTTCTTAGATAGCTTCTCCATCCATTTATCGAAGTTTTCGTTGTCTATATACATTTTGCTTCATTTTTTAGTTTAACATTATTGTTCTCAATCGATTGATGAAGCAAAATTCAGTAAAACAATGTAACAGAAAAAGAGGAGTAGTTACCTACTCCCCGAAAAGAGAATTTCAAATCTCTGGAAATTAATAGTTTACACAAGTATCTTTTTTGAACTTTATCGGTTCTTACGTTTTCGATCCTCTTTGATGATAGCATTTCGTAAGGCATCCAATGTTTTGGTAAGGTTGTACGACTTGCGGGTAAATACTTCACCCACCTTATCGTAAATACTTCCGAATTTTAGATTGAAAAGCTGCTCAAAGCCACGAGCTAAACGAACTTCTGGGACAGGTTTTCCATCTTCGCCAACGATTTGCCCCTGTAAAAACAGAGCTAATACGATTTCTGCAATGCCAATAATCCCCAAGTCTTTTGACTTAGGGATTACATATAGGTCGGACTTGAACGCTGTAGGAATAGATAACTTAAATTGTTCTGGATGGTTAATTTTCAAGTTGATTAATTGTAACTCGGCATCAATTGTCGATAACGCTTTATGGACATAGAGAATTTTAAGCGCATTTTTCCCCCTGCCCACATTGATATAACTCTTTTAAGGGTGCTATCTCAATACGGGTGAGATTTAGCATCCGAAAGATATAGGAATAATCTTCTGAATTGCTAATTGTGACTATGTGCTTGACAAATTCTCCATAAGCATCTTGCATCTCTGTGTTAGTAACTTCTTGTGAAGTTTTAGACAATAGCTCAAAAAACTTCATTTTCAATAACTCATTCATAAGCATAATTTTTAGATAGTGAATAATATTAATTCGTATAATCGTAAATTCAATATGCTTATTTAGGGGGCTATATTTTTATATATTCGGTATTAATAGTATCGATTTTAGAAGAAACTATATTTTTGTGCTGTATCTATTATATAATATGTAAATCAGTCCGCCAAAAAGAAAGATCGTTGGTAGAATAAACCAATAGTTATTACTTATTAGAAACTTGGCTATCCAAAAAGAAGGGAGAAATGAAAATATATATTGGGTACTATCTGTAATAACAAAAGGTATAATTAACCCAACCATAACTAAAGCAGATACTTTTGCAAGTGCCATACCTTCCACTTTATTTCCCGCATATGCTAAAATAATCATAGCAGCCACAACGCTTAGTATTGTAGCCAATATTGATATTATAAATGTAGTCCATAATGACATACCTGATACAGAACAAAAAGAAAGCAGCACGAAAGAAACAATAGCTGCAAATAAAACAGGAATAAGCAATCTTGATATAAGATAACCCTTCTTACCAAGTGGGGTGATTGTGATATACCTGTTGATTTTCATGTCTGTTTCATCTAATACCACTAAGACCGAAGCGAAGCAAATCATGTAAGGACACATAATTGCAAGGAATAAATCCAATATCGGATAATATAGGCTGAAATCCTTTAGCATCGGATAATGCTGTACAATTAAAGGGAAAACAAACCTATATATTGCCGCTAATATTAGCGGGATACATATTATTGCAGATAACATACCATCTGAGAATATGTTTCTGATAAACATTTTGAAGGAAATAATATTCTGATTCATAATTATATCGTCATCATTTTTTTTACTGACAGACAAGAAAAAATATACATTGCAATACACCAAATGCTTATTGCTATTAGAGATATGACACTGATATTTCCAGACATAAGTTCTATAAGACTTATACTTGGATGTAATAGCATAGCTCCCGATTTATAGCCCATTGTATAAACAGATATGGGAGCTACAGATATTATTAAAGTGGGAACCATAATCAGCATAAAATTATTCATGGTTGAAATAAAAGCAGAAAGTGATATTCCAACCAGTGTGAATAATGCTGAACCTAACATAATTCCAACAGCAAGATGTATGTAAGAATGTTCCATGCCTGAGAACAATGCGATGAGAACTCCACTTAGCAAAGAAATTAGTCCAATGGAAATTACCTTTGACAAAATGTATGTGTGTATCGATATGGGCGAAACAGCTAATGCCTGCATTACTTTTTCGCTTTTCTCGAATAATATTATTGCTCCCATAAACATTAATCCGATCAGTACGGGATCTGAAAATATAAGGGTAGTTGTACATAGTTCTTTCCACGGCATAGGAAGAATGCGCAATACTGTAATATACACTAGTGTAAATAACGTATATAGGGCATAAAAACCATATTTGTATTGTTGCCGAATATCGCCTAGTATTAAACTTTTAAGCTTCATAGTAATTTCCTCCCTGTTATTTCTGAGAATATATTGTCTAATGTTGGCTCATTGCTATGTATTGATAATAAGGCATTAGCTTGAATCAGAGATTGTAGCTTTTTATCTGTACTTATTTTGTCAAGTGCGATTGTAGTATTTAATTCCTTTTGATTCTCCAAATATGAATATGTTACTTCATTATAACGCCTTGACATGATAAGATTATGAGGAGTGTCCATAGCTTTAATGTTGCCATCAACAATAAATGCTACACGATCACAAAGTTCGGTTGCATCGTGCATATTGTGAGTAGTCAGAATGATTGTTACTCCTTTATTTTTAAGATCAAGAATAATGTTTTTCATCACTTGGGAGTTTGAAGGATCTAAACCAGATGTTGGCTCATCCAAAAATAACACTTTGGGCTGATGAATAATTGATCGGGCAAAGTTTAATCTGGATTTCATACCTTTAGAAAAACCTGCCACTTTCTTATTGGCATGTTGTGATAGTCCAACCATTTCTAATAATTGTTCGACAGGAATCAGCTTACAGTCATATAAAGAACCAAAGAATTTTAAGTTCTCCAATGCGGTGAATTTCTCATAAAAACTAGGGAATTCAAAATCGACACCAATACTCTCATAGAACTGGTCAGACTTATTTCTAATTTCATTATTATTAATAGAAACACTCCCCTTATATTTAGGGAGCATACCTATTAATATCTTTTGAAGAGTGCTTTTTCCTGCTCCAGAAGGGCCTAAGAAGCCAAATATTTCTCCGCTTCTTACTTGAAAATTCATATTCTCAATAAATGGTAGTTGAGAATAACTAAACGATAAGTTTTTTACTGTAATCATAATTTTTCAATTTTATATCGTATGACTAAAATTGTCTATATAGTCATATTGCAAATTCAAAGTATCGCTATGTAACATATTTGCACATAGTCAGTTGATATTATATAATCTTGTTGTATTGGATTAGTCTTTAAATAGTTGCTGTACTATTCCCCTAACTATAAACTTGAAAACTTCATTGTAAATATCTGTTCCAATTGTTTTCTCGTTTAAAATAGTCAAGAATGCAGCTCTTAAAGCCCCTGCAAATACTTTTGTATCAATTGATTTACTTTCTGGAATAAATTTCAGTAGTTCGTTTGCTAGCATGACATCATCATCTACGTGTTTTGAAAGTACTTCTTGAGGGAGCTTTCTATTTAGATATTCCACATCACTATTAACAAAGATAGATACAAAGTATGGTTTGTTGTTGATTAGCAAGTCAGATATAATATCAGTCAATGTATCAACCGTAATATTATTGGTATGCTTATTTATGGCATTAAGAAATTCTTTTTCCAATTTTTTATGATAGTCTATTATTGTATCGAAAAAAAGAAGTTCTTTTGATGTATAGAATAGATAAAATGCTCCTTTAGAAATATTGGCATATTTAACAAGCTCATCTACAGAAGTTTTACGTACTCCTTGTTGCTGGATAAATAGCAAAGCTCCTTCTTTGAGTTTATCTTTTATAAGCTTTCTTTCGTTGTCATCAAATGCTTTTGCCATACTGTATGACTGTTTTATTATTATTGGTCACTGCAAACATAAGCGTTATTTTTGAATTGACAAAGAAATATCGGTTTATTTTTCTTTGTTTCTATATGATCTGCCTAAATCAATGAGTATTTGGTCTATAAATCATTGTATCATGTTGCCACGATAAGTACATATTAAGTCATTAAGAACTTTACTTCGCCACTTTCGGACAGTTTTGAAAACGGCTCATGATTCTTCTTTTATTTGCCGACGAAAATAGAATCAACACGTTTTATAAACCATTTAAAATTAAGAGTATGGAAGTAGTAACCATTGAAAAGAGAACCTTTTCGTATGTCTGCGAGAGGTTCACGGAGTTTGCCAAACGGATAGAAAGTTTGTGCAGCACTCATACCCAGAAAGTAGAAAACTGGCTGGATAGTCAGGAAGTGTGCCTGTTGTTAGGCGTTAGTAAGCGAACTTTGCAGTATTACAGAAGTAGCGGAAGATTGGCTTATTCTCAAATTGGTAGTAAGATTTATTATAAGACTTCCGATATTGAAAGAATTATTGCAGACAGTGAAACGCAAAATCAATCACCCAAACACCCCACGTCTTATGAAAAGAATTAAAAAAGATTATCCGTTTTTCAACCTGTTTTCCATTGTTGGCACATGGGAAAGCATTAATCTGAATCCTACGGTTATCATCTATCGGAGCGACAAAGAGTACCTTCTTTCTATTATATATGTATCGGAAACAACCAAACAGGCTTCACCTGCTACTTATGAGATACAGCAAGATGGTAGCCAGTATTTTATTGCCCCTGCATCCAAACGGCTCTATGTAGATTATGATCCGGCAAAAGACGTACTTAACATTTCATCTTTGGGTCACTATCTGCGTAACTAACCAGCTATCTAGCCATCTTGAAATCAATATTTCAATAAAACAATCTTTCAATCATGGAACTAATAAATAAAGATACCCCACAAGTCAAAGAATTTATTTCTTCGCTCGATTCGATGCTGGATGGTATTGAATCTATTGTAAAGCACTACAAGCCCCACCTGAATGGGGAACGCTTTCTTTCTAATAATGAGGTTTCCAAGAAACTGAATGTCAGTTTGCGAACCCTGCAAGAATGGCGAGATACAGGGCTAATTCCCTTTATCCAGATAAAAGGTAAAATCATCTACCGTCAGAGTGATATTGATAAACTGCTCCAAAAGCACTACTTTGAAAGTTGGAAAGAGTAATCTGCCAAGCCCAAAACATTGTTTTTCGGAATTTAATTTGAATCATTGACTTTCCCAGTGAAGTATTTAGTCTGTGCAAGTCTTTAGATGAAAATACGCTCGAACATAGTGAGAGGAAGATTTTCATCTAAACCGAAGGCTCGGACTTGAACAGGCTAAATACGGAACTTATCTTTGTCAATGCTTCATATTGAGTTCTGGAAAACTTACTATAAAAGAAAAGGATTGAGAAAATGAAATTCATTCTTTCCAATCCTTTTTCAATATTAGCTACTATCTTTATTATATAGCCAATTCCGACAGGCAGCTATTTACTTTTTGCATATCCTTGAAAATATTCTGATCCAATACCCTTGCATAGTGTTTTGTTACGCTTGTATCTGCATGACCTAACATCTTAGCAACATTCTCCATACTTACGCCATTTGCAAGGCAAATGCTTGTGGCATGAATCTAAAAAGAAAGGGAAGTTAATAGCAATATAAGGTAAATTGTAGATAATCAGTCGTCTATGTCGTTTGCTATCTGCAACTGTCTACCATTGAAAAAGAAGAAAAAAGCATATTGAAGCAGTAGTTCCGTTGCTTATCCGTTACCCTTTTTGAAGTAAGCAACAAACAGTAATACAAGAAATTAGAACGAAACTTTGCTTATAGAATTGTATCTCTCTTTTCGCTGTCCTCATAAGACCACTAAACTGTCTATTTGGCAGCAACTTGCATCATTTCAAATAACTCTGTTACAAGTAACTTTATCAACTTAATAAACAGAGATATGAAAACAGATTTAAAAGTACACTTCTACTTAAGAAAGACCAATGAAAAGAAAAACGGTGAATGTCCTGTAATTGGCAAAATTACAATTGGTAATGATGTAGCACAGTTCAGTGCTAAGATTACCGCTAAAGCATCACTTTGGGATGTGGTTTCAGGGCGAGTAACAGGAAAGAGCAAACATGCTATCGAAACGAATGAGGCATTGGATAAAATCAATGTAGCGATAAATGCCAGTTTCCGGAAACTACAGGAACATGGAATCGAAACTACTGCCAGCAATGTGAAAAACACATTTCAAGGCATTGCTTCCGAACAGGAAACACTAATCAAGTTCTTTACCCATTATAACGAAGAATTTAAGAAACGGGTTGGTGTAAACCGTGAGTTGTCTACTTATCGGCAATATGAATTTTCTTTGCAACATCTTAAACGTTTTATGTCATTGAAATATAAGCTATCAGATATACCATTTCCTCAACTTGATTTTTCATTTATTGAAAAGTATGACTATTATTTACGGATTGAGTTGAAAAGAAAACCCAATACCATTATAGGAATAGTTTCTCATTTGCGCAGGATGATAAAGTATGCCATTGGTGAAGGTATTATAAGCCGTGATCCATTTGAAGGATATGCACCTGTGAGAGCAAAGCCAGTACAAAAATATCTCACCCGTGAAGAACTGGATAGAATAATCACCACGCCACTAGATCACCCTTGCAGATATTTAACCCGTGATATGTTTTTATTTTCAGCCTTTACAGGTTTGGCGTTTACGGATATATGCAACTTGACAGAGAATAATATTGTAAGAGCTTCTGATGGTGTATTATGGATAAAAACTACCAGACAGAAAACTGGAACACCGTGCGAAATTCCATTAATGGAACTTCCACTCCAAATTATAGAAAAATATAAAGGACTTGCTCCTGATAGAAAATTGCTGCCAATGCTTAGTTGTGGCAAACTAAATACGAACCTGAAAGTTATTGCCAAGATTTGCAAGATTGAACGACGTTTAGTATTTCATGCCGGGCGACATACATTCTCGACCGAAATTTGCCTCTCGCAAGGAGTACCAATAGAAACAGTCAGTCGTATGTTAGGGCATCGTGATTTACGTTCTACACAAGTCTATGCAAAAATCAACAATAATAAAATATCGGAAGATACCGACAAACTAGAGAAACGAATTAAAGATAAATTTCGGTTAGTGGGTATAGAATAAAAAAACATCATTAATATAATTATCATTATGGAAACAAAGACATCAATCAAACGAAGCACTTTTGCGACATTATTTTATCTCAATACATCAAAGCCCCGTAAAGACGGGACTTGCCCGATTATTGGGCGTATAACTATAGATGCTAAATCCGTACAGTTTAGCACAAAGATAAATCTTTCTCCCTCTGATTGGGACACCAAGAAAGGACGGGCGAAAAAAGAAAGAAAAGAGTTGGCACAGATAAATAAAACACTTGATCGTTTAGAGGAACAAGTGAAAGGACATTACTCCCAAATCGTAGAAATAGAAGGATATGTAACAGCCGAAAGGGTGAAAAATGCCTTAAATGGCATCGGAGCAAAAGCAACGAATCTATTACAACTTTTTCAGGAACACAATGAGGAATTTGAAAAACGTGTTGGTGTAAACCGTGTTTATTCTACCTATTATCTTTATTTATTGGTGTATAAACATCTTTCAAATTTCATTCAATCTCACTATCAAGCATATGATATGGCGTTAATCAGTCTAAACCATAAGTTTATCAATGATTATGACTTCTATCTAAGAGTTGAAAAGAAAATGACAGCACATACCGTTATGAATCATATTATTATCTTGAAGAAAATGATAAGACGAGCCATTAATCAGGGGACTCTAAAGCGTAACCCATTTATTAACTTTGTAGCGGAAACACCGATAAGATTATATAGGCATTTGACGGAAGACGAATTTCAGAAAATGCTCACCACTCCGATAGAATCCTATAGGTATAGTCGCACAAGGGATTGGTTTGTTTTTTCGAGCTTCACGGGCTTATCTTATGCGGATATGTGCGGTTTATCTATCAATAACTTAAAAGAGGAACAAGACGGCAGCATATGGATAAAAATCCCCCGTCAGAAAACAGGAACGATATGCAGCATTAAACTTTTAAGTATTCCGTTGCGTATCATTAAGAAGTACGAGAAAGAACGTAAGAGTGATAAAGTATTCAATATGATTAATCGTGCCAGTCTTTCGGTAAACATGAAAGGACTTGCTAAAATATGCGGAATCGAACGTGATTTAACCTATCACATGAGTCGCCATACATACGGAACGCTGATGGGAATTTCGCAAGGTGTACCGATAGAAACCGTTTGTAAACTGATGGGGCACAGGTCTATTCAAACAACACAGATTTACGCAAAAATTACCGATCAGAAAGTAAATGAGGATATGAAACAGTTATTTACGAAAGTAAGTGGTAAGTACCAAGTTGCTGAAAGTGATATTACTTCCGAAGTTGCGCACAAGAAATTTCCTCACTGGAAGAAAGTAAATGAAATATTTCCAGAGGATAAAGAGGGGATAGTTTGATCGTCTTTTCCAAAGCAGACTAAAACATTAACAAAGGTAAGCTCCGCATCCAGTCCGTTCAAGTCCAAGCCCTACGGGTTAAGTTGAAAATCTCCACACCTGCGCTACGCTTCGGGTTGTATTTTCAACTTAAGACTTGCACAGACTGGATGCTACACTGATAGAGTTAATGTTGTTAATCCGTTTTGGAAAAAATATTGGTTGATAAAATCATAAAATTTTAAGAAGCAGAAAACAACAATGACTTATAGTGTAGAATTGGGCGAACTTTTCTAGTCTTTTCTGCTTTTTCATTGTTTTGAATTACTCTCACGACATATAGATCTTTTTATTTAAAATCTACTTACTACTAAGTAAATTTGATTATATTTGCAGCATGAACGATACAAGAAGTGAAATAATAAGGTTAGGAAGTGAATTAATCCGCTCTATTGGCTACAATTCTTTTAGCTACGCAGACATATCTAAAGCGTTGAATATAAAGAATGCAGCTGTTCATTATTATTTCCCTTCTAAGTCAGATTTAGGAGTAGAGATAATAAGGGGAAATCTGAATGCTTTCAACGAACTAACTAAGACATGGGCAAAATTGGATTATAAATTACAGTTTTCCAATTATATTCACATGCACGATAGTTTTATCAATAATCACTGGGTTTGTATAGTTGGCTCACTTTCTCCATCTTATGACACTTTACCTGAAAACATGCAGAATGAGTTGCAGGGATTGGTAAACACGATTTTGAAATGGCTTACAGCCTTATTAGATAATGGTTTAAGAAACAATGCTTTTTCATTTACAGAAACACCAAGAACAAAGGCTTTTATGGTTCATTCTGCATTACTATCTTCTTTGCAAATGAATAAAGTATTAAGAAATGATGTGTATAAGTCAATACAAGAAGGATTACTAAATATCTAATATTTTTTTGCTGCAAAAACTTACTTACTAATAAGTATATAAATTTATAAAAATGGAAAGAATTGATTTTTTAAGAGAACAGATTATCGAATCGAGGAATTTTGTAAATCGCTTGATTTCCGAAATGCCACAAGATTTATGGTACACAATTCCTCAAAACACAGATTCAAATTTTGCTTGGCAAGTTGGGCATTTAATGATTAGTCAAAACTTCCATGCTATCACATGTATCACAGGAAGAAATACTAAAGTCGCAGAATTGTTACCCATTGTTGATTATGTGAAAATCTTCAATGGTATGGGAACTCTACACAGGTCAGTAGAAAAAAACTTGATCCCAGCATATGAGCTAAAAGAACAGTTTGATGCCATTCATGAAATATGTATAGATAATTTATTGCAATTAAATGATGATATATTATTTGAGCAATTAGAACCTATTCCGTTTAAGCATCCAGTAGCTAATAACAAATATGAGGCATTATCTTGGTGTTTCAAACATGAAATGTGGCATAGTGCAGAAATGGAAGAACTAAAGCGTATGCTGGGCTATCCTATCAAATGGCTATAAAGGTCGTTGTACCTTAAATACAGGTGATGATCATAAAATAGACAGGCAAGCTATTGGTTATACCAATAAAGTGATTATATTTGCATACCGTACTATATGGTATGGTTTTAGATTATGAAGAAAGTAGATAAAGAACAATGGTTTGTAGTGGGGCTTGATGTGTTGGCGAACGATGGTTTTGCAAGAATCACGATAGATAACCTATGCGAATTGCTGCAAATTACCAAAGGTGCATTTTACCACCACTTCAAAAATATTGATGGCTACATTGATGCTTTGATGAAATACTGGTTAAACCAAAATACTATTCAAGTAATTGAAGATGCAGATAAATTGCCATCAGCTAAAGAACGAATAGAATTTATTGGTAATGTGGTAATTCAAAGGTCGCATAAAAGGTCACATAAAAGTGAACAGGTGATACGTGCTTGGGGGTTTTCTAATCCTATTGTCAAAAAGTATGTTCAGCAGGCAGATGATTTACGGATTGAATATTCAACCAAACAGAGAGTGCTGTTAGGTATGGCAGAAGATGAAGCCAAAAACACCACTCTTTTAGAATACGCAATCTTTGTCGGAGGGCAACAGTTATTTCCTGATATGGATAAAAAAGAGTTGGAGCGGATTTATCTGTTCTATTATCAAAAACTTAAATCGGACGAGTTGGGATGAAACCGTACAATAAAGATGAATCCAAAAGGATTCAGGTTCGTAGGATGTTTAATAACATAGCCCCCTACTACGATAAGATATGCCACATTCTATCATTCAATATAGATAGACTTTGGCGGAAACAATTAGTGAAGCTAATTACCGAAATGAAGCCTACTCACATTGTTGATATAGCAACAGGAACGGGTGATGTTGCCATAAGTTTGGCGAAAAATATTCCAACCAGTCAAATAGTTGGAATTGATTTGTCGGAAAAGATGCTGAAAGTTGCGCAGCAGAAAATTGAACGTTTGGGTGTCAAGTCAAACATAAGGCTCTTATGTGAAGATGCAGAAAACCTATCGCTCCCCAGTAATTCTTTTGATGTAGTAACAATCTCATTTGGAATAAGAAATTTTGAAAATATAGATAAAGGGCTATCGGAGTTTTACCGGATTTTGAGAGAAAGAGGAAGTTTATTTGTGATGGAGTTCTCGACACCTAAACATAAAGTATTCAATGTACTATATCGTTTTTACTCAAAATATATTTTGCCTGTAATTGGTCAAGTAATCTCAAAGGATAATAAGGCTTATACATATCTGCCAGAATCAATCGTAGAGTTTTATCAAAAAGATGAATTTACTGAACTATTACAGAATAATGGCTTTAATAATTGCACTGCCATATCTCTGACGAATGGAATCGCTCACATTTACATAGGTGTTAAACCTAAATTATAGATAATATGAACAAGACTAAAATACATAAAGGCGACTTAATTGATAATTACCTACCTGCTGATTACTTAGATTCTTTCTCGAAAGAGGTTGATACTAAAGAGAATATTACGCCTGATGCTTTCTTCAATATGGCATTTAACCAATTCCCAGCTTGGATAGATTGGTTGCTAAAACTGAGAAACATAATTGTCAAACCTTTGGGATTGGACACAGCAAGTCGTTTTTCCGATTCTATATGCGAAAGAAACGATAAAGAAATTATATGGGGGATGTCAGATAAGCATCTGACGTTTAATGTATCAATGTGGTGTGGCGAGCATAAAGATGGCAAACAGGAACTTCGAATTACTACTGTTGTGAAGTATAACAACTGGTTCGGACGAGTATATTTCTTTGTTATCAGACCATTTCATGGAATAATAATAAAATCAATCCTGAATAATATAGATAAAAATACAAACTGATATATACGTAATTAATGAATATCATATCTCAGGATTATATTTACCTCAATTTGAAAACTATATTTTGAAGACGGGATGCCGCACACTGTCAATAATAAGGAATGCTTTTAAACAAAATATTTTCATCATTTATAATATAATGTGATAACAATGCCAGATTGGGAAATAACTGAACAACATATCTATCAACTATTGAAACACCCTTATCAAATTGATAAATCGGTAGTTGAAAACATGACTTCCGCATACTTGGAGTTTGTGGAAGAGTTGTTCGCTTATATTGGCAACACCAAAGACAACAAAGAAATCATTCGTAAACTAAACATAACCTATATCGAATTTGCTACTATAAAAGCATTTGAAGAATCTATACCCACCGAAAATAACAAGCTAAAGATAGTGTTTCTGAATAAGTTGATAACCCTGATAGAGAAAGAGCAAGATTTGCTTTATCGTCAAATGGAGTACCTTAAATTCTTTATCAATATAGAATCTGAATGGAAATCACCTATCTGTGTAAATGCAGATGTAATAAAACTTATTGATTTGATGGAGTTGGCTTGCGGTTTCTTCTATCTTATGGATGGACTTTTGCGTATTGACAATAAAGAGTTACACCTCATAGATGTTACACGTATCTTTGAAAAGATGTTCAATGTTAATTTGGGAGATATTTACAAAAAAGAAGAAGCTGTAATCAAACGCAAACCGATTAAAATCACCGAGTTTTTAGACAGGCTGAAAGCTGCCATTATTCAAAAGAGTAAGGACGAGGGTTATTATCAGCCGTAAAGAAACGGAAATATTCTATTCTGTTTATCAATAAGATAGCAATTATTTATGGGGGAGTACCAGTGGTATTCCCCTAACTTATTTGCACCCATTTGCCGAACTTTGCTTCATCAATCGATTGAAAACAATAATGTTGAACTAAAAAATGAAGCAAAATGTATATAGACAACGAAAACTTCGATAAGTGGATGGAACGGCTATCGAAGAAGCTCACCGAAATCGGGCAAGACCTGAAATCTCTTATCAATACCGATAACGTATTAGACCCCAACGATAAGATATTAGATAATCAGGATTTAGCTTTTCTGTTAAAAGTATCTTTCCGAACCCTGCAACGGTATCGGGCAAGTGGCAAACTCCCTTACTTTACGATAAGCCATAAGACCTATTATCGGGCATCAGATATTCGGGCATTTGTTCAAGAAAATGCGGATTGCAAGACTTACGAACGGTTCAAAAAGGAAAATCAACTCGATAAGCAAACCGAAGTAAATCAAGGTGGGTAGTGTTACCGCCTGATGAAGTGCCATCGCTCCCCATTTAGCAGAAATTGCCTCGCTCTGTGGCTCGGCTCATTTCGCTAAATGAAGCAAGAGGGAACTGGACAAGTCCTGTTCTTCCCTCTTGCTCTGCGAGGCAAAGCCTTCGGCTTTAGCGTGTTACAAGAACACGCTGTAATGACACCTGTAATAAGCATTTTCTTTGTAATGCTTATTATCAGGTATTTATCTATTCATATTTATATAAAAAAGTAATTACCATGCCAAACAACAGTCGGAAAACGATATTCACTACCATTTCCGTAGACAAGGAAACGGCAGCTTTGGTAGAAAAGATATGCAAACGCCATTCACTGAAAAAGAGTGAAGTTGTAAAGTTGGCGTTCGGGTATATAGATAAGGCGCATATCAACCCATCCGAAGCACCGGAATCCGTAAAATCGGAACTAGCGAAAATAAATAAAAGGCAGGATGATATTATCCGCTTCATCCGTCACTATGAGGAAGAACAACTGAATCCCATGATACGGGCAACAAATTCTATAGCTTTGCGTTTCGATGCTATCGGCAAAACTTTAGAAGCTCTTATTCTCTCTCAACTGGAAGCCAGTCAGGAGAGACAAACAGCCGTACTTAAGAAGTTAAGTGAACAGTTTGGCAATCATGCCGATGTGATAAATAACCAGTCTAAACAGATTAATGCACTCTACCAGATACACCAACGGGATTATAAGAAGCTACTTCAACTGATACAACTCTATTCAGAGCTTTCTGCTTGCGGTGTGATGGATAGCAAAAGGAAAGAGAACCTGAAAATTGAAATCAGCAATCTGATAAATACATAGGCTTATGCACATCGATTTTGCCCCACCCTCGAAAGGAACATACAACAATGCAGGGAGTAGCCGACAACTGGCAAGCTATTTGGAGCACGAAGATTTGGAACGGATGGAAAAAGGTATTTATACCGAAGGCTTTTTCAACCTGACCGATGATAATATCTACAAATCAAAGGTTGTTAAGGATATAGATGCCAATATCGGGCAATTGTTGAAAACGGATGCAAAGTTTTTCGCTATCCATGTCAGCCCATCGGAAAGCGAACTTCGGGCAATGGGGAACACCGAACAGGAAAAAGCCGAGGCAATGAAACGGTATATACGAGAGATTTTTATCCCTGAATATGCCAAGAACTTTAACAAAGGACTATCCGAAGTGGATATAAAATTTTACGGAAAAATCCATTTCGACCGCAACCGTTCCGACAACGAACTAAATATGCACTGTCATTTGATAGTCAGCCGTAAAGACCAATCTAATAAAAAGAAGCTGTCACCGCTCACCAATCATAAGTACACCAAGAACGGAGTAGTCAAAGGTGGCTTTGACCGTGTGAACCTGTTCCAACAAGCAGAACAGGGCTTTGATAAACAGTTTGACTACGACCGCCAACAATCCGAATCGTTTGACTACCATAATACAATAAAGAACGCTTCTATTTCCGAACAACTTGAATTACAGAACCAAAACTTTACTGACGAAAAGAAAAAAGACATATTCCAATCCACTGAAAAAGAAAACATGATTTCTTGCAATCTTGATAGCCAAGTAGATAAAAAACACTCTTACAATCAACAAAATAATAGTGGTAGTGATTCTCTGTTATCTATCTTTTCATTGGGAGATGGTAATAATAATGATGCTACACTGGCAGAGGAATTACAAGCACAGAAACACAAGAAGAAAAAGAAAAAAAGTCGTAGGTTATAATTTGCTTTTTCTTTTGAACATTGGAATTAATTGAGCAACAAGCATTTTTATCCAAAAATCCTTCATTCACATATTTTTAAGTTTCAACTATATTATCTATATTTGCGTAAGTATTAATAAATTGCTATTGTAGCCATGAAAACAAAATTCAAAGAACTTCTAAAAGGTATTTTCTTGACATCCATAGCTTCTTTGGTTTCATCCAATGAAGCTAATGCTATATCTTATGATCTTTCTAAAATAAGTAATGACAATGACAATAACATTGAGCAGGGAAAAAAGAATGATCTTTCTCAAAAGTACATACTTAAAATACATAATGATAATTCATACTTGATTGCAGGACATAGAAGTCATCGCTCACACTCTTCACATCGCTCTCATTCTTCACACAGATCAAGTAGTTATGGAAGCTACAGTGGTTCCTCTACTTCAACAAGCTCTAATACCTCAACATATAAAGCAAATACCACCACTTCTACAAAAGCGACTTACTCATTAGGAGAAAGAAACATTGTTCGTGGTGTTTCAGGTAAAGATGTTGCTGAGTTAGCGAATAAATTGCTTAAAATAAGATATATAATAGAATCGGATATAGAAAAGAACTATTCAGGAGATGTCACGTATTCTACTAAATTGGAGAGTGCAATTAAAAAATTTCAAAAAGATCACAACCAAATAGCCGATGGTATTGTTGGGCATAAAACGATTGAAGCTATCAATAAGCGTATAGAGCAAACAAACTATGAGATTGGAAATATTAGTTCACATAAATACAATTTAGGTGATCGGGTACTTAAAAAGCAAATGCAAGGGCATGATGTGACACAACTCAAAAATATTCTAATTGACAAAGGCTATTTATCGGGAAATTTATTCAAAGGTGATTCTATTTTTGATGAAGAAACAGAAAAAGCTGTGATAAAATTCCAAAAGGCAATAGGAATAGATGCTGATGGTATTGTAGAAACTCAAACAGTTTATTTTTTGAAAAAATAGAATTCAATTATGATTAATGCCGAATTAAAGTCAGAGGATATATTTTATTTCACAATAGACACATCTATCTTTAGTGAGAGTGTAATAACAAAAGCATTGTATTGGTATACAGAATACTTTGATATTTATTGGAGTAAAAAGAGTGATAGTGTACATGAAATAATTTTAAAACTTAAACCTAATACAAACAAATCATATACTTTTGAATATGTGGCTAGCAAATTCAATCAAGACTTGATTGATTACAAAAATAGAGATTTAATTATGCATGAAACTAAAGATATTCGTAATATCTTATATGTGAAAGCTTTTGCAAATAATGATGATTTTGACGATTTTAATCTAACATCAGAATGATAAATCACTATTATTTATTACCATTCCGATTTGAAAGAGTCGGAGAACAAGAGTTACTTGTCAATGAATTAGGTGATTATGTCTTTGTTCCAATAGGAACTACAAATAGAATTGTCAATCATCTACTCAAAAAGCAGGAAGATGTATACAAGGACTTAATTTCCAACTTTTTTATTTCAGAAAGTCCTATACCTGAATTAATTGATAATATGGCAACAAGGCTTAGAACTAAAAAAGCTTTTCTTAATTCATTCACCTCATTACATATTTTTGTCTTAACATTAAGATGTAATCAAAATTGTATTTATTGTCAAGCCTCTAGTAAAGATAGTAGCGAAGCTCTATATGATATGAATGAGGAACATTTATTTAAAGCTATAGACTTAATGTTTCGAAGCCCATCACACTCTATCACTATGGAATTTCAAGGGGGAGAACCCTCTTTACCTTTCCATCTACTCCAAAAAGCTGTAGAAAGAGCTACAGAACTAAATGAAAAGTACAAAAAGCAGATAACATATGTTCTATGTACAAACTCTATAAATCTAACGGAAGAAATATTATGCCTGTGTAAAGAGTATAATATCCTTATTTCAACATCTCTGGACGGTTCAGCTTTCATACACAATCACAACAGAGGGAAAAATGATAGTTATAAGCGTGTAATAGAAGGCATAAGTAAAGCTAGAAATTATTTAGGAACAGATAGAGTATCTGCATTAATGACTACATCGGAGTTATCATTAAATTATCCAAAAGAAATTATCGATAATTATTTATCAAATGGCTTCAATAATATATTTCTTCGCCCTCTAAATCCTTATGGTTTAGCTCTTAATAATACGGACTGGAATATATATTTTGATAAATTCATAACTTTCTATAAATCGGCATTAAACTATATAATTGATATTAATATTCAAGGAGATTTTTTTGTAGAAGAATTTACAGCTATACTGCTACGTAAAATGCTCACTCCTTTTACAACAGGATTTGTTGATTTACAATCTCCTACCGGAATAATAAATAGCGTTGTCGTTTATAATTATGATGGTTATGTATATGCGTCTGATGAATCAAGAATGTTAGCAGAGTATCATGATTACACATTCAGACTAGGACATGTTACAGACAAGTATGAAAGTCTATTTTATGGAAAGAAAGCCCAGCAAATAGCCTTAATTTGGGGAACCGAGTTTATTGCAGGGTGTGCCGATTGTGCTTTTCAATCTTATTGTGGTGCTGATCCTGTACGAAATCATTCTACTCAAAATGATATGTATGGTTTTCGACCTACTTCCTCTTTTTGTAAAAAGCATAAAGCTATTATAACTTATTTATTTTACTTAATTCAGAATGAGTATGATAGGGTTATGCCAATATTCAAACAATGGATTAATAAAAATGAAAATGGATTTTGATATAAACTCCAACGATAACTCACTATTTGTTACCTCTCAATGTAACAACAGATGTTTAATGTGCGCGCAACCCCCATTGAATAGGGATGATATAGATTTCTTTTTTGAAAGGAATATTAAACTTATAGATAATGCTCCTAATGGTCTAACGAATATTGGAATCACTGGTGGAGAACCCACTTTACTGCAAGAAAGATTAGTGCATTTAGTCAAATATATAAAACTTCGCTACCCAGATAGCTTAATTCACATACTGACTAATGGAAGAGCATTTTCAGATATTCAATACACTAGGAAGTTTGTTGGATCTTCTAATCTCTTGTTCGGTATTCCCTTACATTCTGACTTTCCGGCAGATCATGACATGATAACTCAAGTAAAGGGTTCATATATAGAAACAATGAAGGGATTATACAACCTTGCATATATCGGTGCTGATATAGAGCTACGAATTGTAATTAATAAAATGAACTACCAGAGACTTCCGCAATTGGCTAATTTTATATGGAGAAACTTACCATTCGTTGCATATATATCATTTATGGGGTTGGAAGTTACTGGATATTCTATTAAAAATCATGACAAAATATGGATTGATCCTATTGATTATCAAATAGAACTTGAAAAAGCTGTTACTGATTTAGCAGAGTGGAAGCTGGATGTTTCTATTTTTAACATACCTCTCTGTCTGCTAAGATCATCGTTGTACAAGTTTGCAAAGAAATCTATTTCTGATTGGAAAGTTACTTATATAGATACTTGTCTTAATTGCTCTAGAAAAAACGAGTGTTGTGGCCTGTTTTCAACGTCAAAGACACAAAGTCTTAATATTAAGTCTATATAAATAATTTGAGCATGGAAAACTTTTTATCAACAATAATAGCAACTGCTTCTGGGGGACTAATATCAATTATTACACTGATTATTAATAATAGATACTCATTTTATTTAGAAAAGAAAAGGTCTAAAAAAGAATTTTACTTATTACAAGAAAAAGAGATAAGTGAGCAAAAGAAACAAAAGTTAGAGTTATTATTAGAAGCAACTGAAATTCTATCTTATCTTGAGGATGCTATTTCGCAAACTAAAAGTTTTATGGATATGATGAAAAGCGTAACAGAATTTGAACATGATGAGATATATCAACAAGAACTTATCAAGATACATCGTTTGGAAAGTATAATAATTGTGTATTTCCCTAGATTGTATTCTGATGTTCGTAATATGACTGGAAAACATAATATCTATTGGGGACAACAAAGGATATTTTTGCAGATTAAATATGAGAATAATCAAAAGAATTGGATTGACATGAATTGTCAAGTTATTGAAGCAGCTCGTAATTGTCAAAAATGTATATACAACTTAATATCAGAACTAATGCTCATGTCAGAAGAGATACAAGAAGTGAATATTAATAATGCATCTTTTATTGATGATTTACAGTGAAAATGAATTTTATTATACTGTAAAATTCTGGATATCCACTTTTGCTAACTAGCTAAATTTTGTTTTTATCAGATTAAGCATTATCTTTGTGATAGGTTATTGAAATGATGCAATCTTAAGAATATTAGAGCAGAGAGCACGTTGCTAAATCATTACCCTTTTCAAAATAGTATATTATAATGCGCTGTTTATTAGATAGATAAATTGCAAACGTTCAGTAGTAGCATAGCTATGACGGGCGGTATGTGTGCTAAGATTTTTATGAATTCCGCACACATCGGCAATCTCCTTCAAATAACTGTTCATACGTTGATTACACAATACAGGTAAAAGTTTTCCGGTACACTCTGCCACATCCTTATATTTATCAAGTATGGAAGCTGCCACAGGTAACACAGGAATGTTACACATGATTTTTGTCTTTTGGCGGTTTTTCCTTATCCAAAGTTCCCCTTTGTTGTCTTTTACCAAGTGTTCGGGTGATAAATCTTTCACATCGCTGAACGCCAAGCCAGTAAAAATGCAAAAGACAAAAACGTCACGTACCTGTTCTACTCGTTTAATTGTGAACTCTTTAGCGAGAATGATTTTAATCTCGTCCATCGTCAGAAATTCGGGATCAGTTTCTTCCAGTTTGAAGCGATAATAAGCAAATGGATCTTTCTTTATCCAGTCGTTTTCCAGAGCAATGCGGATAATCTTCTTCAAATTCTTTAGTCGGGTGATAGCGGAGTTCTGCGCACAACCTTTTTCAATCTTCAAGAAAGCATCGAACTTAGAAATGAAGTTGGCTTCCAAATTGTTCAGGGCAATATCCGATAACTGATATTCTTTCTTAATGAATTCCTCTAAATATCGGGTAGTGGTTTCATACCGTTGAACAGTTTTGCTTACGAAATCTTTGCCGATCAGCTTACGGCTTTGTTCGTTATGCTCCCTGAATACCTGCAATAGCGTTTTGTTATTTTCGTCCACACCATAATACAGTTTTCTAACAAGATCAACAGTGATAACCTTACCGGAAGTTTCCAGTTCTCTATAAATTTGGTGTACGTGGGAACGTGTGATTTCTAAGTAGTGGTTCAGTTCCACTGACATGCGGTCTTTTCCTTTTGAATTCTCTTTTGCCTGATTCCATAGGTTTACGGGACAACTTCTTTTGATAGAAATATCTACCATACAGCCGTTTACAGTGATTCTCATGCACACAGGTGCTTCTCCGTTCTTTAATAACTTGGCTTTTTTGATAAAGAACAAAACAGAAAATGATTTTCTAGCCATTTTTACATCGTTTTTAGAGTTACAAAACTATGTATTCTCTTCCAAAGTACGACCATGCAAAATGCTATGAATCAGTGAGAAATATGCAAATTCGTGGGACTTTTTTCGACTAAATTTTAGTCCCACGATTTATCCACCGATAATATGCTTGAAACGGCTATTTTCTACTACCTGCCTGAAAAAAGAAATCCCTGATAATATCTGATTATCAGGGATTTGCTTGATTTTTCTTTTATTTTCAGTGATCCGCCTGGGGCTCGAACCCAGGACCCCAACATTAAAAGTGTTGTGCTCTACCTGCTGAGCTAGCGAATCAATCCTTATTGCTGTTAAGCGGGTGCAAAGATAGAGGGATTTTTTTAACTGCCAAAGAAAATCTAATATTTTTTCTTATCTTTGTACCAAATTACATTTTACACATTATTATATAATATGGCAACAGTAGACGATAAAAAGATTATTTTCTCAATGGTGGGAGTGAGTAAATCCTTCCAGAATAATAAACAGGTTTTAAAAAATATTTACCTATCCTTCTTCTATGGAGCAAAGATTGGTATCATTGGTCTCAACGGATCGGGTAAATCGACTTTGCTGAAGATTATTGCCGGACTGGAAAAATCCTATCAGGGTGAGGTAGTCTTTTCACCGGGGTATTCGGTTGGCTATCTGGCTCAGGAACCCTATTTGGATAATACGAAAACGGTGAAAGAAATCGTGATGGAAGGGGTACAACCCATTGTTGATGCGTTGAACGAATACGAAGAGATCAACCAGAAGTTTGGTTTGCCCGAGTATTATGAAGACCAGGATAAAATGGATCTGCTCTTTGCCCGTCAGGGAGAATTACAGGATATTATTGATGCTACTGATGCCTGGAATCTGGATAGTAAGTTGGAACGTGCTATGGATGCTCTTCGTTGTCCCCCGGAAGATCAATTAGTGGAAAATCTGTCAGGTGGTGAACGCCGTCGTGTAGCACTTTGTCGCCTGTTGCTACAGAAGCCGGATATCCTTCTTCTTGATGAGCCTACCAACCACCTTGATGCTGAGTCTATCGATTGGCTTGAACAACACTTGCAACAATATGAAGGTACGGTAATCGCCGTAACACATGACCGTTACTTCCTTGATCATGTAGCCGGATGGATTCTTGAACTGGATCGTGGTGAAGGTATCCCCTGGAAAGGTAACTATTCCAGTTGGCTTGAACAGAAAACCAAACGTATGGAGATGGAAGAAAAGACAGCGAGCAAACGTCGCAAAACACTTGAGCGTGAGCTGGATTGGGTGCGTATGGCTCCTAAAGCACGTCAGGCTAAAGGTAAAGCTCGTCTGAATTCTTATGATAAGCTACTGAACGAGGATGTAAAAGAGAAAGAAGAGAAACTTGAGATATTTATTCCCAATGGTCCTCGTTTGGGAAATAAGGTGATCGAAGCTAAACATGTGGCTAAGGCTTATGGTGATAAGTTGCTCTTTGATGATCTTAATTTCATGCTTCCTCCTAATGGTATTGTAGGTATTATCGGTCCTAATGGTGCAGGTAAGACAACCCTTTTCCGTCTGATAATGGGGCTTGATGCCGTGGATAAAGGTGAGTTTGAAGTAGGAGAGACTGTAAAGGTAGCCTATGTAGATCAGCAGCATAAAGATATTGATCCTAATAAGACCGTTTACCAGGTTATTTCCGGTGGTACGGAATTGATTCGTATGGGTGGGCGTGATATCAATGCACGTGCTTATCTTTCACGTTTTAACTTCTCTGGTGCTGATCAGGAAAAGCTTTGTGGAATGCTTTCAGGTGGTGAACGTAATCGTCTGCACCTTGCTATTGCATTGAAAGAAGAAGGCAATGTGCTTCTTCTCGATGAACCTACCAATGATATTGATGTGAATACACTTCGTGCACTTGAAGAAGGTCTTGAAGACTTTGCAGGATGTGCCGTTGTTATTTCGCATGACCGTTGGTTCCTCGACCGTATCTGTACTCACATTCTTGCTTTTGAAGGAGATTCAAATGTGTTCTATTTTGAAGGCTCATATTCGGAGTATGAAGAGAATAAACAGAAGCGATTAGGTAATGAAGAACCGAAACGTGTTCGTTATAGAAAGCTCGTTAATGACTGATATTTATGATATTCTGAAAGCTTTCTAAAGCTTTCAGTTTCAAATGGGAAGCTCCGTGGTTTTACTGCGGAGCTTCTCGTGTTTTATAATGCAATAAAATGTTTGTTACTCTTAAAAATCGACATGAAAATGTAATGTGGTTTTAAATCTTATTAATTATATTTGCACTTCAAAACATTTATTAATTAACAAATTCTATTAACTAACAAACAGAATTTATGAGAAGACATCTAATTCATTTCCTGCTGGTTGCAATACTGACAGTTTGCTCTGCTGCTACTGCCTTTGCCCAGACTACAGTGAAAGGTCAAGTTGTTGATGCTGAAACCGGTGACCCATTGATTGGCGCAGCCGTTATGGCGGAAGGTACTTCACAAGGAACTGTTACCGATCTTGATGGTAAATTTGCCTTAAGTATCGCTCCCAATGCAACATTACTATTTAAGTATGTTGGTTTCAAAGACCTGAAAAAGAAAGTAATACAGAAGGGATCTTCTGTGGATTTAGGTATTGTAAAGTTAGAACAGGAAGCTGTGATGTTGAATGACGTAACAATTACTTCATCTATTGCCATTTCACGTAAAACTCCGGTGGCAGTATCTACTGTTGATCCGGTATTTATCTCAGAGAAGTTGGGTACACAAGAGTTTCCGGAAATATTGAAATCTACTCCGGGTGTATATGCTTCCAAAGATAACGGTGGTTTTGGTGAATCCCGCGTGACTGTACGTGGTTTCGGTACTTCCAATGTGGGAGTGATGATTAATGGTGTCCCTATGAATGATATGGAATGGGGCGGTATCTATTGGTCCAACTGGGCAGGTTTGTCAGATGTAACACGTTCTATGCAGGTGCAAAGAGGATTGGGTGCATCCAAGCTTTCTTCTCCGTCTGTAGGTGGTTCTATCAATGTTATAACGAATTCTACTGACGCACAAAAAGGTGGTACGCTATCCTATGGTGTTGGTAATGATGGATATAACAAAGTATTGTTCAGCCTTTCTTCCGGATTGACAAAAGACGGCTGGGCTTTTTCTGTTTTAGGTTCTAAAACATGGGGTGATGGATACATTCAGGGATGTGAATTTGAGGCATACTCCTGGTTTGTTAATATATCCAAGCGTATTGGGGACAGCCACTCTTTGTCATTGACTGCAACCGGTGCACCTCAGACTCATAATAAACGTTATGATGAGTTGACCATCGAAGAATGGGACAAGCAAAAGAAAGTAAACAAAGGTTTAGGTTATCGTTATAATGCCGCTTTCGGATATGATATTAATGGTAAAGGTATGACCGGTACCAGTTATAACTCTTATCACAAGCCACAGATTTCTTTGAATCATGTATGGGATATCGACCGTAAGTCAAGCCTTTCTTCTTCTGTATACATGTCTATTGGCGACGGTTTCGGATATAGAGGTGTAGGTAACACAGGTAGTTTGTATGGAGCAACATCCGGTATTCCTAATACAACCTATCGTAGAATAGACGGAACGATGGATTATGCTGCTATAATGGAACAAAATGCAGCTTCTGACAATGGTAGCAAAGTAGCTTTGGCCAAAAATATGAATACCCATCTTTGGTACGGACTTCTATCTACTTATACCAACCAGGTAAACGATTATCTGAATTTGCAGGGTGGTATCGATCTTCGCTACTACAATGGAGGTCACAAAGCTGAAATTGTAGATTTGATGGGAGGAGATTTTATTGTCGATCCTGACAGAAAAAATGTAGGATATAAAAAGGATGATACAGCTTGGCAGAATGAACGTCTGGGTGTAGGTGATGTTGTTTATCGTAATTTTGATAGCTATATTGCACAATATGGTGCATTTGGTCAGGCTGAGTATTCTCAGGACAAGCTTTCTGTTATCGTATCCGGAAATGTGAATGCAGCTTCAAACTGGCGTAAAGGTTATTTCTATACAGATAATGAAAAGTCTGCAACGAAAACTAAAGTTGGCTATGGAGTCAAAGGTGGTGTAAACTATAATATTGATAGTCACCATAACGTATTTGCCAATGTAGGTTACTATTCTCGTACTCCATATTTCTCGGGTGGTATCTTCCTTAACTCTCAAACAAGTAATGCGCTCAATCCTAATTGTAAGAATGAAGGTGTATTTTCTTTTGAATTAGGTTATGGATTCGTATCTCCTATTTTCTCTGCCAATTTGAATCTTTATCGTACAACTTGGGATGACCGTACTATCCAAAAACGCTTGTCGGTATCGCAAGAAAGTTCTTACGTATACTTGAATGGTGTGGGAGAATTGCATCAGGGTATTGAACTGGACTTCATTTTGCGTCCTGTTCGTTCGTTGACAATCAATGGTATGTTCTCTTTTGGTGATTGGACGATGACAAAAGACAATGTACTCGGATATATGTATGACGGGCAAGGACAAGCTGTTGACAAAAGTATGAGACCTGTAACTCCTGGTTCGGAAGAACATGCACGGTTGCTTATGAATACAAAAGGCGTTAAGATTGGTAATGCTGCCCAGACAACAGCGTCTTTGGATGTAAATTATGAGATACTGAAAGGTCTTCGTGTTTTTGTCGGTGGATTATTTAATGGTCGCAACTACTCTGAATATGATATTGCGGGTCTGATTACCACCAGTACTTTGAATGGAGATCCGGTAGATGTAGCACAACCATGGCGCATACCTTCTTCTTTTACTTTTGATGCAGGTGTTAGCTATAAGTTTAAGATTGCTGGTATTGATGCAACCTGGACTGCTAATTGCAACAATTTGCTAAATGAACAGTATATTACTGATGCTACAGACAATGGTGCCAAAACCGGTGGTCACGGATGGAAAGATGCAACTGTGTTCTATGGCTTCGGACGTACTTGGTCTATGGGTATGAAGATTAGATTCTAATTTTATGATAATAAAGAATATAACAAGTATGAAAAAGATATTATTGGCAACTGCAGCGTTGGCGCTCGTATTCGTTTCATGTAATCATGAACCCGAATTTGACGGAATGAAAGAATATAGTCCAGGAAACGTTTTGAAACTGGAATTGACCTACGCCGGTGATTACACATCGACAGGTGGATTTCTTGATGGTGAAGACAATCCTGATAATCCTACAGCTCCTGCTAAGGTAAATATAGAAAAATGGATGAATTCCACTTATTATACGGCAGAAAAGGGTTCGGAAGCTACCATTAAATACAATCTGTTTAAAACATCTTATTCTGATGAAGTAGGGTTTAATGAAGATTTCCAAAGAAATTTTGTAAATGGAGCCAATACTGAAATTCAGGGATGGATGAATTATTTCACCGGTGATAAGACTTGGGTTAATAAGATATATAGTGGAAATGCATATACCCAGATGGCTAATGGTGATGCTGAAACTACTGAGGCATGGCTTATTACTCCTAAATACACAGTAGTAAAAGGTGATAAATTCAGCTTTGATGTTTGCGTCGGATATTATAAAGGAGATTGTTTGCAGGTTCTCATTTCTGAAGATTTTTCTGGTTCAAGTTCGGATGTTACTTCCAAATATACTACCTGGAAAGATGTGACGGAGAGCTTTAACATCCCTAAGGAACCAACAAATGCTTATGGCAAATTGGGACCTGCCGGTGAGATAGATTTATCTTCTTATGAAGGAAAGGCTATCAATATTGCATTCAAATACTCTGGTGCTCTTGATACAAAAACTACCACCATTCAGCTGGATAACATCCATATTGCTCGTGAAGTATCAGTGACATCAACTGTAGTGAAAGAGGCACGTGCAGTAGTTGATAACGATAAGAGCACATGGATTGTGACTCTTCCAAGCGATATTCCCGATATCCTGGTGAATGAAGACTTTGAAAAAGGAAAAGATTATGATAATGTTGCTCTGGATGGCTGGTGTAACAGCAAGATGAAGGGTGAAAAATCTTGGGAATACAGATCGTACCAGAATAACAGATATGCCAGTATCACAGCCTTTAATAATGGGGAGTTAGAAGCATGGCTGATTACCCCTGCACTAATTCTGCAGAAAGAAATGGTATTGAACTTTGATTTTGAGTATAGATATCTGGCAGGTGACGTATTTACGTTGATGATTTCTACTGATTTCAATGGTGATCCATCAAACATATCTTCTGCTACTTGGGTTGACATTACACCGGATAACTTGGACAAAACCAATGACAAAGCGTTTACTTCGTATAGTGTAGACTTGGCATCATATATCGGTCAGACTATATATGTTGGTTTCCGCTATATTGGTAATAATGCTACCGGACTTACAACTACTTGTCAGATTGATAATGTATATGTAGGAATTCCTAAATAAGAACCTGACGTTCGATAATTAGAAAGATCGGTTTATAACTAAAAGTGCACCCCAAAAGTCTGATAAAACTTTTGGGGTGCATTCATTTTCGAGACAGCCTCTTTTTTTTCCTGTATTTCAAAGATTGTTTTTTTCCTCAGAATCCCATTCTCATCACCACTGGTTTATGATCGCTATAATCCACTTCCGGAGAGAAATAATCCAACCCTTCAAAGTCTTTTGTGTGTAGGATATAGTCAATCCTCAACAGTTTCTTGAAATAGCGGAAAGTGTACATATATCCATGTCCGCAGGTTTGAAAGCCATCCTTTAGTTTATCACCTTTCATGGTGCGATATGTATAGGATGAAGGCAGTGAGTTGAAGTCACCGCATACTAATGTAGGGTAGGGGGAAGCGGTTATCATCCTATGCAGTTCTGCTGCTTGAGCGGCACGTTTCACAAAATTCTCTTCCAGCCCTGCTGCCAGTTTATGAATTGCATTTTCGGTACCGGTGGTATTCTCTGTGGCGAGCTCTTTTTCCAAAATGCGTTTGTTACTGCTCACCTCTGTTGTCTGGAGATGGTTATTGAAGATACGGATTATTTTTCCATTCACACTGATATCGCATTGCATACTGCAATTTCTGCTGTCCGGATGCGTTATAAGTACAGTATTCTGGATAGGAAATTTGCTGAACAAAGCTACCTGTAAGATGGATGTTCCATCTGTTGGTTTAGGGATGGAATAGTAGGGCCATGCAGAAAGAACCTGTTTTATGCTATCCTCATTGAACTCGCGATTGCTGCCAAACTCTTGCATGCACAGGATATCTACACCTTGTTCCTCCATGAAGCGGGCTATCTCTTTACAGGAATATCCGGTCTGATCTCCATTAAAAGCATCTACGTTGTAGGTGGCGAGGGTGAGTGGGGCTTTAGCTGTATCCGGAGAAGAGAGCTGAATAATCCGGTTCAAGTATGCCCAGTTGCCAAGGATGGCGATAAGGGGGATGAGCAGCCATATTCGGAGCCGTGCGGCCCAATAGATAAGTACGATAAGATTTATCAGCAATAATACCGGCAATGCAAGGCCTATAAAGGCAAAGCCGATGTATTTATCCGGAGATACGTAACCGGAGAAAGCTCCTGCCAGTGTTATACCTGCCAATATAAAGGTTATTACAATTGATATGCAATAAAATAGTTTGAATACAGCTCTTTTTCCCATAATTGTTTAATTGACAGTTGACAGTTGATAATTGACAGTTGACGGTTGACAGTTGCTATGCAGTATGACGGTGCTACTCATCTCTTCTGAGAGGGGGGCTTTGGGGAAACTTTTGTGGTGTAATTATTTTTTTTCCTTCTCAATTTGTTTAGAAGATTGCACTGTGCGTTTATATGTCATTGTAATTATGGAGCAGCCTCCTCTCGAGTAATTGGTTACGTTTCCCCCCTACATAGTAACTGTCAATTGTCAACTGTCAATTGTCAACTCTTTAAGTATTTCTTTATAATTGTTTTTAATTTCTCTTGTGCTATCGGCTTTGAGATAAACTCAGTACATCCTGCGTCCGTAGCGGCATTTCTGTCATACTCATAAGCAAATGCACTTTGCATGATGATAGGTACGTCCGGAGATAGTTCGCGAATAATTTTTGTAGCCTCCAATCCATTCAGATTAGGCATTTTGATATCCATTAATATCAGGTCCGGTTTTACCTCTTCAAACATCATAACTACTTCCATACCATCTCGTGCACGTGTCAGATTATAATTCTTTTTCAGTATTGCATTCAGCAGATCATAGTTACTGTCCGTGTCTTCAGCGATGAGAATGCTTGGTTTATCAGTTCCTTTATCGGCATTGCCGGGTTGTGATTCTACGGTAACTGTGTTATCTTCCGTACCTGTAGATAAGGGTGCTTTTTCCAGTGTGGGTGGTTCTGTTTTCATACTGACTTTTGCAGGTAGCCAAAAGCTGAATGTTGTTCCTTTCCCTACTTCTGAGGTTACGGAGATCTCTCCGCCCAGCCGTTCAATGATTGTCTTGCAGATAGAAAGTCCGAGTCCCGTTCCCTGTGTCGTACTATTTAGTTTCATAAAGCGTTCAAATACTTTGTTCACTTTATCTGCTACGATACCTGTTCCTGTATCCGTCACATGGAAGATTATCCTTTCTCCTTCTTGCCGGTATCCATAACTGATACTTCCTTCTGTTGTAAATTTCAAGGCATTTCCTATCAGATTGGATAATACCTGGAAGATACGATTCTTGTCGGAGTCAATAATAATTGCTTCATTTGAAGGCTCGTAGAGTAGTTGTACATCTTGCGGGGTGCGAAATACATGTGCATCATGGATCTCCTTACATAATCCATTCAGCCTTACAGGGGCACAAGTAAATTCTACAATGCCCGATTCTATTTTCGATAAATCCAGTATCTCATTGATCAGTTGAAGTAACCGTTCATTATTGGCATCTACAATGGTATAGTACTCTTGTCTTTCGTCAGCATTTTCGCTTTCTGCTATGAGACGTGAGAATCCTACGATGGCGTTAAGTGGGGTACGTATTTCGTGGCTCATGTTTGCCAGAAAAGCTGACTTCATATTATCCGATGTTTCAGCTTTTTCTTTAGAAATCATCAATTCGCGTTTCATCAGTTCCAGTTGCGTGATGTCCCATTCAATGCTGATGACAACCGGTGAGAAATCTTTCCCCTCTACCTTTATTTTCTGTTTATCCAGGATAATAAGATTTCCATTCTTATCTTTTTCTTCCGTCACCCAGTGTTTGCATTTTCCGGTGGCAGCAACCTCCATATCTTCTTTTCGCTTCTGCTCGGCCACTTCCTGAGGATAGTAGTCGAAATCAGTCATTCCGGTGGTTTCATTCTCAAAACTCATATTTCGGTTGTATGATTCCCGATTACGGTATACATAGCAAAAATCGCTGTTCACATCTTTGACCACAATACCTGCCGGTAGATTCTCCATCGTGGTATCCATGATACTGTTCAGCCGTTTTATCTGCGATTCGTAGTGCAGGCGTTCTGTGATATCATGTGCGAACGACCAGTAACTACTTTCTCCTTCGTCACTTGTCACATGATACATTGTTCCTTCAAAAGCTAATATCTTCTTGTTACCTGGTATCGGCTGGTATGCGATAAAGTTGCAGCAACCTCCTTCGTTTATTTGTTTATATCTCTGCTGCCAGTCCTCGATCGTGTTTATATCACCTGCCAACTCGTATATCTTATACAGATTCAATTTATCTTCTTCTGGTATTCCGTGATTCTCTTTGAATAATCTGTTGGCGAATATCAGCGTACCATCTTCCCGAGCGGCAAAGATACTCTCTTTGGCATTGTTGATAGCATGCGTAAGTGTATTTATATCATTTCGGTGGCGTTGTATGTCTGTCACATTTTGTACATATCCTTCCATGTAGAATGTCCCGTCGGGCAATTCCTCACGGGTATACGTTTGTATTCTCAGATAACACACCTCACCATCATAGCTGATGCGGTAGTTTATGTTATATTCATTAATTTCTTTTTCATTATTCTCCAGCCATTTGGCAAAGAGATTTCTGTCTTCCTCAACTATCATCTCATAGTAACGTTCGATTGGAATAGAACGTTGCTCTTCTTTACAAAGAATACCTGTGTATCCCCAGTAATAGAACATCCGTTCTTTACTGACGTATTTCCATTGTCCGATCTGGGCAGCCTTTTGAATCTCTCTTAATTCATGATTGGTGCGTTCCAGCTGTAGTTTCACATTGCTTCGAGCCGTGATATCCCGATATTGGCAAAGTACTTTATCCTCATAAGGATACATGATACATTTGAAGTAATACGTTCCCTCTGGCAATTCTAATTTATAGTTTTTGCTAACACTTTTTTGTTTGTCTATAACCTGCCGGAAAATCGGGACCAGCTTTTGACGGGTATACAGAGGTAATAAATCAAATATGTTTTTTCCCAATAGTTTCTCTTCCTGCAGAAACCAAAGAGTACTGTGTGTATCAATGTCTACGCAAGTCCCATCCTGATCTACCAGTATCATTGTATCAGCTGTGATTTGCAGTATTTTTTTGGCGTTCTGCGCGTCATGCAATGTTCTGTCCATATGGTATTATGATTTATGGTTTATGATTCATGAATTATGAGAGGATGTTGAATTATGATTTATGAGGATTTATTTCCCTCTTTTAGCCTTTTCCCACGCACCGGTTCCACGTTTTTTCCTCAGATATCCTATTCCCTTCAGTACATTGACGTTCATAAAAAGAAAATAATAAGGAATAAACAGCAGTTTGTTTTTTATCTGTCGTGTTGACAGGTAATACCCCCAAAGTCCCAGAATGTAGAACAATATCTGAAGAATCAGAATCGTTCCGTATATCTCACACGAAGCTCCCATACACAGTAATAGCGCATTGAGTGGCAATAACAGAAACAACAGTATGGGAGTGAGCGACCATCGTAGTACCCGGTGCGATACATATTGGAAACTCAGTATCCCATAGCGGAACGGATTCAGCAACCGGCGCAGTCTCCAGATAGATTGCAGACCTCCGGCGGCAATGCGTACTTTTCGTTTTTCTTCTTCGTGCATATCTGCCGATCCGCTTTCGATAGCGTATGCTTCTGTACAATAAGCGATTGTATGTCCTTGCATGGCAATACGCAGTGAGAGGATGAAGTCGTCCAGTAATGTATCCTGCTCCATCTCTTCAAACAATTCCCGGCGTACGGCAAACAGTTCTCCAGCCGCTCCTACGGCCGAGTACAATCGTGCATCCAAGGCTTTCAGGGTTGATTCGTATTTCCAGTAGATACCTTCTCCTCCGGCAGCTGCACCATCCCGTGTTTGTACGGCAATTCGTTTCTCTCCGGCCACACAGCCTACGCGTGTATCCTCAAACGCCAGTACGATTTCGCGGATAGCCTCCTGGTTTACCATCGTATTGGCATCAGTAAACACTACAATAGGCGTGTTTATCAACTTCATACCCCGGTTCATCGCAGCAGTTTTTCCTTGTCGTTCGGATTGGAACAGTACGGTGGCTTTTCCTTCCCAACGAGTGCGTAGCTGTTCGTTTGTTCCGTCATTACTACCATCTGTCACCCATATGATGTGTAGTTTATCCTCTGGATAGTCCAGTTCGAGAGAATTTTCCATCTTTTCGTCCACCACTTCTTCTTCGTTGAAAGCGGTGATAAACAGCGTTACTTCGGGCAGTGTACCGTCTTCGGGAAGTTTTCGCTTTATTGGTTTTACAAAAAGCTCTTTCAACTTTACGAGCAGGTAGAGAACGATACCATAGCCCAGATACGTGTAGAACACGATGAAGAGGGCTATCCAAAAGATGATTTCAATCCAAAGAGTATTCATATAAAGTATCTTTATTTTATTCTGTTGAGTAATTCTGTTTTCTTCTGTGAATCTTTAAGCATATTCACAAAATAAAGGGCATCTGCTTTGTTGGAAGCGTTGCTTTTATCATTTTCGTATTGTTCTACAAAATGTGTGGCATGTTCTGTCAGATACTTCCGGCAGTCTATGTTTAACATTAGTTTATCTTCAAAGTCAGCATATGACAGTCCACTAACGGCGTTATCTGTTTCGATAGAAACAATATCCTGTTTCTTCAGACCTGTTAGATTGATGGTGACAGACGGGTAGTAGAAATATTGTCCACTTGGTAGGTCAACGGTTAGTTTCAGGGTCGTTTCGTCTATAACTTCTATTTGCGGAGCGGCCCCATGAGTACGGTAGTAATTATATTCATAATACTCTTCCTGAGAAGGGAACCACATGGAGTCGTCTCCGTCTTTACCATAATTGTCATTGAGCCAAAGCAGGAAGTTTACCCAGCCGGAGTCTGTTCCGTGTACTCCGATATAAATAGCCATTCTTTCTTCTTTAGGCTTTTGGAGTTGTTCCTCGATCAAGGGTTTAAAGTAGTTGGGAGAATCGTTAAACCAGCGTTCGATTAACACATTGTGCAAATCGTCTGCCACTTTAAAAGGGTACAGTTTGACTGTTCCTGCCTGTGCTACCATGGTTTGTATGGGAGGATATTCAAGTGCTGCGGTTACATATGCCTTATTGCCATCCGGTTCAGCCAGTGTTTTACAGCCCCGGCCATTGAGGTGTTTCAATATACTGTCTTGTGCATTAGGGTATTGTTCTAGCAATGCATTTACGTCTTTTTCATTGTTTACGACAAGATTATGGAAGGCGATTCCCCAACCATAATTCAGCATTTCGCGCACGTTGTTCCATACTAGGCCTTTTTTTATACCAAAACGATTATGGTTCTTTGGATTGTACATGAAGATTTCTGTTCTCTCATTCATCCATGTTTGGTCGGGATTGAGCGTAGTAGTAGGAGTAAAGCGTATTTCATTGCCAGCTCCGTCTGTACTTCCAAGTGTTTTTTCCAAATACCAGATATCGGGCGGAAGGTCACTCCATAAAAGATGGCCTACATTATAATAATATTTATTAGTCAAAGGCTTTCCGTTAATAGCTGCCCATGTACAAGAAAATGCTGCTTGTTTACAATCATCCTGTGTGAGCATAAACAGCCACGATTTGTTATATTTCAAATGAGGAATTTCTGCATTTAAGCTTTTACGTACCAAAGGCTGCTTTATTTTTATGAAAATTTCCGTTTTGATATTTTCCTCTTCATTTTGAAAGGGATAAAGATAAATTGGCTTATCTTCTATTAAATTTCCTCTGGTTAAGTCTACCTCCCTGATACATGATACTGCGAATAAGGAAAGAACCGACAACATGAGATAAATAAATTTTTGTTTCATGAACTACCGATCTTTTATTTTATCAAATTAGAATCTTCATCTTTGTAATTATCTTTTGGAGTGAACAGTCCTGTTATACCTTTTAATGCTTTGATCATCCTTATTTTGAAACTGTTCATAAGTGAGCCATCTGCATTAATGGTACCATTACTTGTCAGTACCCTTGCTTTATGGTTTCTAATGAATACCAACTTGCCTTGTGATTTCATAGCTAACGCCAGTGATCCATCCTCTCCGCGAATAATATCTGTTCTGAAACCAAATAGTCTGGCTGGTTCCGTATGAAAACCAAAAGCCATTCCCCTTACACATAGTTCTGGACGTTTGATAGCCTGAATATGTAGATGTACATCTCGTAGATTTTCATAGAACCATAATCCGATTTGTGAGTGTTTGTTATCCGCCATAAAGCTCCATAAGCTAAATGTAGCTATTATTCCCGGTTTCATTAATTGCTCAACATGTGTTTTTATATAATAAGGGGGGTAAAGTGTATCGGCATCAATGCAGAGATGCAATTTTCCACGTGCGTGATTCAGTCCGCACTGTCGTGCATATCCGGGGCCTTTTTGTGACTCATTATAATAGCGGGCTCCCAGTTGTTGTAATACCTCTTCTGTATTATCTGTTGAGTTGTTGTTAACGGTTATTATTTCAATAGGGAAATTGAACTGGTTATCACAAAGCGACCAAAGGCAACTCAGGAGATGAGTTGCTTCATTGTGGGCAATAAGTACTATGCTTGCCAATGGTTCGTTACTTTGAAATTCTGCTAATTTCCGACATACTTCTTCTATAATAGGAGCCGGAATTTCGGAAACTGGTTTTTCATATACTTGTATGTATTTATTATACCATTTCATACATCGTCCTTTTTAGTTATTGATTGGAATAACTCTTCCCATTGTTTTGCAATATTTTCCATCTTATATTTTTGAGCGTCTTCATATGCCTGCTGTCCCATTAGCAGGCGTCTGTCTACATTTTCAATGAGAAAACTTATTTTTTCTGCCATATCTTCAATGTTACCATCTTCTACCAGTAGTCCATTTATTCCATCATTAATAATATCACGTGGTCCGCAGGGACATGTAAATGATACGGGTGGAACCCCGCAACCCATTGCTTCTGTTATAACCATTCCAAAGCCTTCATATCGCGATGAGAGCACAAAAATGGAACTTTCGCTGTATCTATCGGCAATGTTGTTCACAGTATGTTCCAGTTGGCATTTTTCTGTTAGTCCCAGACGTTCTATCTGTGTTTGCAATTCTGTTCGCAAAAAGCCGTCGCCATAAATGCGTAACATCCAGTCCGGATGTTCGCGTATCACAAGGGCCCAACTGTCTATCAATCTATCAAATCCTTTCTGTGGCGCATATCGTCCTACGGCTATTACACTTTTTTCTTTTCCGTCTGATTTCTTATTCAGTGGTGTAATAATAGGATTAGGAATAACACTTATATTGGAAAGTTCAGGCCAGAATCCTGCTTCTTCATGTGTCAGTAATATAACTTGTTTCAGTTGCGATAGGTTGTGTACAAATTTCTTATTCCATTGCACCTTTAACCATTTCAAAACAGGATTTCCACTTGCAAGTGTTTCGGCTCCATAGGCATGGCGGGTAACGTGGAATTCTCCGATTTTAATACTACCGTCATTTATTTTATTGATAAAATTCAGTTCCCGCCTCAAAGTTGATATGGTGATGTCTGGACTGAGTTTCCGCAAAGTTTTGGTGAATTTTTTTTGGAAACAACGATAACGAAATGGATATTTTAATAGTTTTGTGAAGTGTGACTGATTATATGGATAGTCAAAAGCTATTCCCAGGTCAATGTGTTTTACCTTCGGTGATAACGGAAAGTATGGTTTACGATCTCCAAGTTCCGAAGTTAGAATCGTTACATCATTTCCCTGTTCCGCGAAATAGCCAGCTTTGAATGTAATAATACGTTCCAAGCCTCCCGGTGCTTCTAAAGAAGGCAGATAATATACTAATTTCATATTTTAGCAATGATTTGTTTCTGATATTCTTCTCCGGCATCCGCTACCTGGCTACCATCTGGTGCTTCATTTACGTATTTACGTTCTAATTTTACTTTCCTTTGTGCGCCCATCCGCCACCATTCGTATTCAATGTCTACATGTCCTATATCCATTGCTTGGCGTCCGTTTTTAAACAGATCGTATGCCAATACGGTCGCTGTAGGTCCTAAAGCAATAAGATAGAGTACCTCTTTTTCCAGCTTGAGCGCTTCATTCAGAATATCATCATACCGGCTGAATGCATCATGAGGCGGACAAAGAATACGACGAATACTACGTGCTCCGCTAAAGAGATCGTTGCCTACTCCCAAACGACTCTTTTCGCCTTCTATAAAAACTACGTTACGGTCAGTCCAAATACCTCGCATGGCTTTAAACCAGCGTCCACATGCTTCTTTCGAGGCAAAATCCATGTAAGGTCTTGTTACAAAAGTATTATAATACAACCGATTCGGTTGTAGATATTTGTCCCACCATGCACCATACAGAAAAAAGTGAGTTCTCCAGAATCGGCGCGCTTTACGGTTGTATCGGTAAAAATCTGAAAATACATCCGATATACATACCAGGTGTCCTTCTTCATGGCTCACCAGCACCTCTTTGAGTCGTGCCGCCAGTAACTGATCTCCTTTTTGAAATCCGATTTCCTTATCTGCACAGGTAAGCAGCATTTCTCCGTCACCGTAGCGACTTACTGAACAATGCTTGTCTATCACTGTTTGTATTGTTTCGTCAATGGAAGCTACCCGGGGAACTACTTTCTGCCGATGTCGCAACACGATATACCAAAAGTTATACCACTCTACCGTACTTCCATAGCGTATCTTATACTGTATCTTATCAATCAATGGCTTTATATTCATGATAATATACTTTTAAATAATTCATCCCACTTTTGCATAATATTTTCGAGGTCAAAACGATGTATATTGATTACTGCCTTTTTTCCCATTTGTTTGCGTACATCTTCATTGGTGATGATGAAGTCCAGTTTCGCTGCAAGTTGGTCTATGTTTCCGTTTTCTACCAGCAGTCCGTCTTCTCTGTCGGTAATAATATCTCGCGGGCCACACGGACAAGTAAATGATACAGGGGGGATACCGCATGCCATTGCCTCTCCCAATACCATGGGCATTCCTTCATAGCGTGATGAGAGTACAAATACCGAACTTGCTACCATCTCTTCTGCTACTTTTGGGGTAGTACCTTCAAGCCGGCAGTTCTCATGGGTTAGTCCCAGTGCATCAGCTTGTTTCCGGTATTCAGTTCTCTCCCCATCACCGTATATTACAAGTTGCCAATCCGGATGTTTTTCACTTACTTTCTTCCAAGCTGGGAGTAATAAGTCAAACCCTTTTTGGTAGGTATATCTGCCGATAGCGAGTATTCTTTTGGCTTCACAGTCCGATGTACAGGTAGTACGGAAAGTGGAAGGATTGTGTATACATATTACATTGTTTAGTTCTACCCATTTGTCCCGGTCCTCATTGGTTAATACAACAAACTTTTCCAGTTTTTCCAGTATACCCAATAGTTGATTCATCCACATGCGAGCAGCTACTTTTCGGATACTCGCGGGTGCTTTTATATCATTAAAGTTCCGGTAATTGTCTCTGCTAAAATGAAATTCTCCTATTTTTCGGCTTCCGTCCCGGATAGAGGTAATGAAGTTTATCTCCCGTCGTAATGTAGATATAGTAATATCGGAACGTAGTTCATAAAGAGTTTTACGCAATCGCTTTTTGTAGCGTTGTTGACGATTGAAATAATTGTATAGACGCATAGCCAGATTTCCACCTCCAATACGATCAAAGTTGATATCCAGATTTATCACCTTCACCAGTGGGGAGAGTTCATAATACAATTTCCGCCCTTTTTCTTCTGTAAGAATGATTGTTACGTCATATCCCAGTTTTTCTGCCAGATAGTTGGCTTTTAATGTTAATACGCGTTCCATCCCTCCCGAAGCATAAAGTCCAGGAATACAATAGGCCAATTTTATTTTTCGGTTCATAGGCTTTCGATCACATATTTCATTTGTGTTTTCCACGATAATTTTTCGAGTATTGATGTCCGTATTTCTTTTGGAGTTAATGCCACTGAGTGGTAGAAATCTACTACTTTCTGTATATTCAGTGGTGACTCATCTGCAGGAATTTTCATTATATATGGCATCTCTTCAAAATCGTCGTCAATTTCGGAGTAAACAAATGGGATTCCTCGTGCCGCATATTCCCGGTTTTTTAGTGAACGAAGGTGGGTGATCCCGCTTCGGTGACGTGCCAGGCTACCAATGCCTAACTGGCATTGATCGAATACGTCGTCAAGCGCTTTTCCGAAAAGAGGACCATGAAATATAACCGATTCTTCGAGGTGATTCTCTGTTACCAGTTGATGATATTCGTCCATAATAGTAGGAATACCCTGTCCTACGATGTGTAATACGACATTTTGCAGGAGAGCAGTCTGTGTTACTATTCCACGAATAGCGCGGTCAAATCCATGCCACGGATGGATTGTTGCTACGGCTATAAGATGTAGTTTGCCATCTTCCGGTTGTAAGCCTGTTTTCAGAGGTACTGCATCAAAATCTATTCCGTTTGCTATACGAATGGTAGGGCGACCGAAAATGGTTCTATGATTTGAAAAAGTTATTATTTGGTCAATGTACATTGACATAAAACGGCGCAAACACTTGTCCATAAATATAACACGTTGGTATCCGGAAGATAATCCCTTGTATTCCTGATCATATGGATAAGTTGGAATTTCCATCACTATCCCACATCCTATTTTTTTCAGCTTCCGAAGTAGGTTGATAAGAAAAGGAGTAGTGTTGTGGTCACTACGGATATAAATCTGGTGGATGTCATTTTTACGTACGTACTGTGCAATACAGTTCAATCCCGTTCGTTTCAGAATTTTACCTTTTATTCCTGAGCCATAGTCTTGTAGTACAGTATCGTCTATCATCCGGTATTTCTTCCCATTGGCATCGTCAAGCCAGCATACACGTACATCGGCGCCGCATTCGCGTAATGCTTTCACCTGATAACGGATTTTCTTGCTGATACCATTAGCTTCATCAAATCCATGAAAGATAAGAAACAATATTTTCATTGTTTGCTTTGTTACTTGTTTGTATCGTTTATTTTTTTTCTTAGTTTCTCGACCAGTCCGCGTGCTCTTCTTATCAGATCATATTCGTGTGTGGTCTGTATGTACAGCCCAAAGATAAGGAAACTTATAATACTTTTCAATAGTAGCGTGAAAAAAATGTTATCCCCCTCTGTAAGGTAGTGCAGCGGTAGCAAGGCGGCAGTAATAAGCATGCTTACAATAATAGGTGATGCAAATTGTCGCAACAGCGTCCACATACTCCGTTTGAGCGTGATGCGGTACATCTGCCAGTAACATTGGATGAAGTTGATACAAAATGTAATGACAATGCACCATGCTACTGCTTCGAGTGTGCCAAACCAGAAAATGCCCAACAGCATACCACTTACGTTGAGTACGGACGAGAACAATCCGCAGATAAACAGGCTACGCGTATCTCCTGCTGCTTGAAAAATACTTCCAGAAGAGGAAAGGATAATTTGTATGCCCACCGAAAGGGTGAGAATACGGAATACGGGTATAGAGGGTAACCATTGATCTCCGAAGATGATAAGGGTAACTTCTCTGGCAGTGAAAAATAACAATACACTGAGTGGTATCCCGATAAAAGCAAGCAAGCGCATGATACGTTCGTAGGCAGAGCTAAGGCGTTGCAGATCATTCTGATAATCACTGAAAACGGGATGCATTACTGGTGTAATCACTTGCGTGATATTCTGAAGCGGAAGCATCATCAACCGATAAGACTTTTCATAATAGCCCAGCTGCGACATACTCATGTATTTGCCTATTAATAGCTTGTCCAGGTTTCTGCTGAAGTAGTTGATGACATTGAACAGGAATTGATAGACAGAGTAGGAAAATATTTTGCGAATTGCTTTCAATCCCAACGTTAGCGAGGCGCGCTGAGGATAACGTTTAATTGATATACCGAATATTAGTATGCTGGAAAGAATTGGACTGATAATTAATGCATACAGTCCGGCGCCACTCAGTGCAGCGATGACTGCGGCTACACCACTCGCCACTTGTATGCCGAAGCTACGCAGGGCAATGAACTTAAACTCTTTATTTTTATAAAATAGTGCATTGGGCACTATGTTGGCAGAGGCAAAAAAGAGGTTGAGACAGAGCAATTGGCATAGGATACGCAGAATGGGACTGTCATAATAAGCAGCAATGGACCACGAGGCGGCAAAGAAGAGTACGGATAGCCCTATTCCCATCCAGAGGGTGAATGAAAAGATGTCTGACAGTTCATGTTCGGTCAGAGTTTTATCTTGTATAATGGCAGGGGAGATGCCCATATCGGTGAAAATACCGAAAAAGGCGATGATGACTGTAGCAATGGCAACTATACCAAAATCATCCGGTGAGAGGAGCCGTGCCAGCACTCCGGCCACCACAAGGGAAATGATGATTCCGCTGTATTTAGCGAGGGCAGTGTAGAATACGCCGGAGAAAAGCTGTTGTTTGAGATTACTTGCCATGAAAAGTATTATATGAATCTGTTAAATATTCAAAGCGAAATGCTATTGAGTTAAATATATTAATTGGCTGCGCTGTGTCAATACACTTCCAGCCTCCGATAAGGGTGCCTTTCTAGGCGAGAGAGCTGCATCGGCACAGCGCGCTATATTCATTATTTATCCGTAGCAAATAGAGTTTAAACAAATTTAGAATCGATGTTCAAAATCGACTGATACGCGTTTATATAAGCATCTGCAACTGTATTGAGACCCATTTGCTGTTTCGCAAAGTGATAATTATCTTCACCTTTATCTTGTTCACAAAGTTGTCTTGCCTGTTCTAGAGCATTCGTTATACTGTTGATATCATTAGGGATAAATATGGGATTTTTTACCTCGTGAAGCAATTCACTTACATTTCCTACATTGGGACCTATTACGACCTTCCTGAACAAAAATGCTAAAGGGATATTACCAGAGTTTAAAATCTTTTTCCGTTGTACAAATATTACATCTGATGCTGCAATATAATAAGGGAGTTCGTCATTGTCTATGAGCTCTTCACTTGCTCCAGCTTTGACACCTCTTAATCTTAGAAAAAGAGGAACGAGATAATATCCGATGAAAGAGAGGATCCGTTTTAGTATATTTCGTTGTCCGGGACGCCTAGAGAATGGGAGCATTCGTGGAGCCAGTAAGAATTTGTTTTTATTCCGGAAACGTAAATAGCTATTTAGCACCATTTTGATTTCTTCATGATTGCGAAACTTACCAAAAGCGGTAATAACAAACCTATTCTTAGGGATTCCTATCCGGGCACGTGCCTCTTCGCGTGTTATGCTTTCGTTATATGTGTTTTCGTAAATATGGTGTGGTATGATAGCATTCCGGCTACTGGGGTAATTTTGTTTGAATTCTTCCAAACTGTATTTACCCATGTGTACTATTAAATCACTGCATGATTCTATTATTTCGTATGCCTGTTTAATGACTGGATTACTGTAATGGGGACAACTGTTATGGCGGGTATAGACAAATTGGGTTCCTGCAATCTTGAAATATGCAATACGCTGTTTGAGGCGTTCTATAACAGACTCATCTGTACAATTCCATCCCACAACTTCTTCCGGCCATTGAAAATGAACAATATCATATATATCGTCTTTCTCCCAGAAGTCATGACAAGAACAATGTATGTCAATCTTTAAATTGTAAATGGCCTGACAAAGGACGTGGACAAAGAGATTGTCAGCGTCATCTTCCCTGAAAACTATCAATGCTTTCATTGTTTTTTTATAATGTTTGTCCGTTTGGTACATTTATATTTTAGAATAGGGACAAAAATACATAAAAAATATTAGTATCAATGATTTGCTGGTAGAATTAATTTCTTTCTGGTGGTTTTGAATAATTTGCCAATATACTGTGCTGCCAATTATCCATCATCCACCATTCTCCGCCTACTTGTCAGTAAATCAACTATTAATTTATTCAATACTCCGTACAGGAAGTACAACAGTATGGGAATTTTTCCCAAGTTCAACACCTTAGTAGGAGGTCGTACTAGTACCCGGTTGGAAACATACTGTCTTCAGTGTCATAACTATCGCAGTAACGAGCACGACAAGTCCTTTATGCCAATCTCGACGATAGGTTCATCTATTAGGTTGTAGCCTTCATATCCCCAATGAAGTCGAGCTACAGGAACAAATCCGTCGCAAAGTAGCAGTCCTTTTACGTAAGTAAATTTGTGGTGATGGATAATATTGCCAGTAAGTTATTGCGTCTTGTTTACAGTCTGATTCACAAGTAACAGCTTTATGACAGGGATTATACACAAAGAGATCCAAGGTGTGTTGTGATTTCAGATATATGTAAATGCTGGATAAACAGATAAAGAGATTGTTTGATTGTTAAAAAATATATAATATTTTAATGCGTTAATAATCAACATGTTATGTGTTATGTTATTTACTCGTAGAGAATTGACTCGTTTCTCTACGACAAACGGAGCGTTTCTCTACGAGCAACGGGGTGTTTCTCACTGAGGAATAAACTAAATATCCATAAGATACGACAATTTGCATGAATATGAAGATGGAAATAATTATCAATTGTTATAAAAACAGAAAATGGAGTCAAGAAATGAGACTTTCGTTGATTAACTTTTATTAAAAATGTGTGTGTTACAAATAGTTGGTTTTAATGGAATGTATAAGAATAGTTTCGGCTTGAGAGCGGAGATGGGTTGGGAGAATTTTGACTGATACTATACATTGGAACAACAACGTCTGCATGGGCTTCAAGGCTTGGGTTGAGTCTAATGGAGATGATTTACTCTGTAACTGGACAAATAGCAGCTTGGTAAATAAATTATGAGTTATGAATTGTGATTTGTGCCATGCAGTATATAGCGCAGCTAATAAATTACAGTCCATAACTCATATAACTCTTTCACGGTTTTCCTATCGTTTCCACAATTATCAGTACCTATTCGGTGTATATCGCGTTTCGACCGGTGTTTCAAGTCTGTTCCAGTTTCTCTATCAATTCCGAAAAGGCTTCTATTCATTTATTAAATACTTTTGTGGTACAAGTGGTGGAGGAGGAGAGATGGCAGTTACTATGCTATGTCGGTACATCTTTTCTGCTTTTTCAATTTTCCTTTCTTCCTTCTTCCTTCCCGTGCTCCGTATGTATAAACTTCTTATTTGCTTCTTTTAATTTGAACAGATTACCTATCGTGATGAATGCTAATGTCGGTATTCTCATGAGTGCTTTCAGAAGTTTGATAGTCATCAGTTCTGCAGGTACAGGAACAATCATTGCTATTACTTGTACAAATGAAAGTATCCACCACTTTACACTTGTTGCAGGGCTAACTATTGTGGCCAGTAATGTAAACCCAAAGACAGCTGCCAATTGTACCAGTCGTGGCGGAAGCATCCACTGTAATATCTTATCACAATAATCGTAGTTACCTTGCATCAGCGCCTTCGGTAAATCGGGTAATGATGCACGCAGAGCACCAAACTGAGCAGCTATCCAACGGCGGCGTTGATTGCTGATGGCTTCCTGCCGTTGTGTTTTCTCATCGTATACAAGCAGATCAGGTATGTAAGCTATGTGCCCGTGGTTCTCTTTCAGTATCAATGCTTCCAGCTCTTTGTCCTCACCTGCTGTTTTCAGTTGCAATACATAACGGCGGAATTTTTCTTCGGCTATCACCATTCCCGAACCGGACAGGGCAGCAGAGAGACGTACGGCATTGTGTCCACTGCGGAAAAATCCATTGTTGATTTCTTCACTCACAGCATCGAGCAGTGCGATATTAGTAGTGAGATTCTTACTGGTGCGGTGTGCCTGTAAAGCGATGAAACCTTGTGCGTAAACTTGATTAATACGGGTGAGAAAGCAAGAGACGGTAGTATTATCGGCATCCATAATAACGATCGCATCGTACTCTCCGGCAGGTATCTCTTGCATGGCGAGCTTCATTGCTTTGGCTTTTGAACTATCCGTATAAGTGGCTTCCAGGACTGTTACTCCAAGGCTACGCAAAGCATCATTTGTTTGTGGTTGCATATGGTCTGAGACAACAAGGATATCGTAGAATTCTGAAGGGTAGTCCTGTTCCAGGAAACTACTGACAGAATCTACAATGACTCGATCTTCTTTGTAGGCGGGAAAGAACACAAGGAAACGGTGTTGCTCCTGTGGTATGAAATTTTTGTCAATAAGATGTGACTGGAAACGCGAAGCAATGGCAAAGAAAAAAAGATAGCCAACACACAGTGCCAGTGGAATGAAGAGTATCCAGTCGATAAGAGTAATCAGAGTATTCATAGGTTAATTTTTTTTATTCGGTAAAGAAAAAAAGGCAAACACGCCTTTCCAAACAGCGGATGCCAGATCTACACGATGTTTGAGAAGATAGACGAGACTGTTTTTTCCAGCGGCTACTGTCATCTGGTAGAGTATAGACAGTAAGCAGCGCATTCCTGTGAAATTACGCCAAGCATAGAGCAGACGGTTACGCGTAAGATAGAATGTACGCAGGGGACTCTGCTGCCCGGTACTTTGGCTCTCTTTATGAAAGACGGTACAGTGGGGTTCGTACCATAACGTATATCCAGCACGGGTCATGGCAGTGCACCAGTCCAACTCTTCATAATAGAGAAAATAAATCTCGGGCATAAGTCCCGTGCGGTCTATAACTTCACGTTTGATAAGCATAGCAGCTCCATGCAAGTAAGGACTGGGGTGTGAAGTCTCAAAGCTTCCATTATCCGGATGTCCCATACCGATAGGTTCATTGCGCATTGTGATACTACTCAGTTGTGTATATCCGGCAAATTGGATGTGCTGCGGCGGAAAGGCAAATCGTATCTTGGGAGATACAGCACCGATTTGAGAATCGCTTTCTAGCCGGTCGATAAGCGCTTGTATTCCGTCTGATTCAAAATAAGTATCATTGTTGATAAGGAACAGGTATCTGCCTTGTGCTATTTCTAATCCTAGATTGTTACCTCCGGAGAAGCCCAGATTTTGCTGGCTACGCACGGTGATGACGGTAGGGTAGTGTGCTTTAATGATAGTTGCTTCATCTTTCCGGGAAGCGTTATCCACAACGATGATCTCATAGGATACTGAGTGGATAATCTTATGGATAGAATCAATAAGTGCACACGTGTCTGCTATGCCATTATAGCAAATTGTGATAAATGATAGTAAAGGAGTGTTATTCATGTTTATCAGAACTATTGTTCTTTTTTCTTTCTTTTTTCTGCCTATCTTCCTCTAACATTACTTTATCTATGTAAGGGCCGGCGAAGCAAAGGGAAAAACCTGTGTAAACTACAATGGAGTTGGGATATTGCATCACATCATTGGCATAGGCAGCTGCGAAGAAACCCGCATTCATACAAAGCCACGCAGCGAGTAATCCTCGCAAGTGTTTATTCTTTATTTTAAATAACAATATCCATGCACAACATGCAAAGAGTGCACCATGTACAACAAGATAAAGTACTAAACCTACGATCCCGGTTTCTACCCATACAGATACCAACCAGGAATCGGGTGGATAAGGCATTAATTCTTTTGGTTCAAAGCGTGCTCCTTTGGATAAGCCTACACCGTAGCCAAAAGGACGATCTGCCATAAGTTCTTTCATCTTCTTTCTATTTTCTACACGCACTAAATAAGAAGCATCTTCTGTAGGATGAAAAGCGCTTCGCATTTTACGGATATATTGGTTACTGTCACCAATGTTTGTAAAATAGAAGAAACAAAACACAGCTCCAAGTGTGATGAGACTAATGGTAATACTTTTTACGCTCTTAGAAATGAATGCATACATTGTTAATCCAACGAGAGGAATAGCCATCGCGGAGCGGGTACCCGAAATTCCTACACTATAGGCAGCAGCAATGGCTATAACGGCAAAATATATTTTCATCCATTTAGAACGAACCAGTAAGGCTGATATGGCAAATACTGTAAGTCCCATAGCAGAGTGTACTCCGTAATTGGCCGCATCTGAGAAGAATGAAAAATAACGTATTCCTGACCAGATAAGATGTGTACGATAACCTCCCATTGTATAAAGAAAATAGAGCTCTTGCTGGTTGAATCCATGATTCTTTTGCCAGTACCCCTTCATGGAAGCTATCAGTATAAATACTGACCAAATAAATAAAAGCCATTCTATGCCTTTGCGATCACGAATTGCAACTGGCACCAGTATGGCCATAGCAATAGGATAAATTGCATAATGAGTTATACTGATGTTCCAGGCTTCCTGCACATTATTGGGGTTTCCGATCTCAAGAAGATAAAACACACAAAGGAAGACAAAAAGTCCTGTCATGCCATTGCGAATTCTTGATAAATCAAAATTCAGAGAAGAACAGCGCGACAATATAAAAGGAGTCATTAATAATACCAACAGGGAGGTTGATATTCCTGTCTTGATGTTGACAAACATACCTCCGGCTACCAATAGAAACTGGAAGGCGAACAATATATAAAAACTGACTGCCGATTGGTTGTCTTCGTATATCTTCTTTTCTTTACTATTAATCGTCATCGTCTTCTTCTACTTCAGCAACGCTTGTACGAGAGTTCTTTTTTCTTTTCCAGACGTCCTTCCAATGAATTGCATTTTCGGTCAAAGCTAATTGTGACAGGAGATACATTACTTTGCGTAATGGTGTATATGGAGGAAGCATTCCAGTATAGTTTTCTACATCGTATCTTGGAGCACGATTCAGGCAGAGATAGGGTTTTGCTCCTAATTGAGCTTCAAGTTTTTGGAGCATTATTTTATCCGTAGCTTTCCATCCGTAGTTAGCCGAGACAATCATTAGGTTTAGTTGGGCTTCACGAAGTAATGGAGTAGGGACATTGCTGTTACTCATCGCTGGATATTCTACAATCAAAATATCTTCATTGCCAGGTGTATATAATTCATGGATACCATTAGCCAACTGGAATTCAGAGGAATTGGACTGAAAATCGACACCATCTGTCAATTTACGTACATTGAGTCCAAGTTTTTTCCAGTATGCTTCAATGGATTCGGATACGTAGCTTTTACCACATCCGTCCTCCATGCTAAGCATGTTGAGTATAAAAGGAGATCCTTCTTTTCGTTGTGTGAAGAATCGAAGTATGGCACTACTCAGATAACGGGTAGCACTATTATCATAGGTAACACTATATGGGGAAGTCTTTTTCCTACTAGGAAAGTCTCCCAAAACAGGACAACCAGTTAATTTGCGTGTACGTCGAGAGTCACGTAATGTACGGTCTATCAGTTCTATCAGTATAAAAAAGCTTGTTAGAAATAAGAAAGTACCCAGAAAAGCCATATATACGATTTTACGGCGATTAGTGGCCTCTGCACTAATAGGATATGCAGGTGGGTTCAATACTTTGAGAGCCGCTGAAGTCATCTCAAGATTCTTCTTACGCATCAGAGCTTCATTATAACTGGCAAGATTGGTTAAATAACTTTGTTCAGAGAAGTTAATAACACGCTCTTTACGTTTGATTGTAGTACCTACAGGAGCATAAAACTGGTATTTCTCATTTAGGTCTATCCGGCTTTTCTTCACAATATCAAGTTCTGCCCTAGCCTTTTCATATGCTAAGGTCTGATCAAGCCACTGTTCAACAATATTGGTACGAGCAATTCCTGTCTTTGTATATTTATCTCCCACATACTGATCGGAGATCTTCGACAATTCCTGGCGGGTTTTATTTAAAAGATCTTTATAATCTTTCAACATCTTCTCATCCTTGGACTTATTAGCAGAAACAGTTTCCATTTCTGTAATCTTTCCGGTAAGACTTGAGGCTTCTCTAAGTTTATCAACTAAGTTCAGATTGGTAATGGCTTGTCTTGTGTTATTATCCATTTGACGTTCCAGTTCTTCGAGCATAGCTTTAGAACTGTTGTATGCAAATAATACGGTTTGCTCTCTTAATTCAAATTCTTTGTTAATGGCGGCAATCTCTTTAGTCTCATCGTAGTAGTTAATGATTCGATTATCTACATTATATTTGGTGAGATCATCTTCGTGTCTGGTCAGTTCGTCACCAATGCGGTTCAATTCAGCTCTGAAGTATTCGATTACTTTGTCTGTTTCTCCATAACGGAGTATGCGATATTCATTGACAAATTCTTTCATTAGTATCTCTATAGTGTTATAAGAGATACCCGGATCACCTGATGAATAGTTTATTTTTAATAAGTCACTATTCCCCAATCGAGTTACCTGTATTTTTTTTAATGCACTACGGCTGTAATAAGGATGCTGATAATAAAAGAGTCCGTAAATATAATTGTTCACATCAGCTTTCTCATATTTCATAAAATTCTCCATTGTTTTTTCCTCGCTGCTTTTGTCGATAAGAGTAATTAACTCTTTGCCGTGAGGACTGTTCTTCATATGGTCGTATGTGTATTTGTAGCTGGCAGCTGTTATGGAGTTTTGATCTTTATCAGGATTCCCTTTTACAAGTACACGGGCAAATAATCGCATGGAAACACGCTTTTGGGTGCTCTCTGATTGTATTATGTTAATAAGATTATCGATGGCATTTTGAGCAATGGCCCAATTGACTCCTACATTGTTGGCTTCGATACCATAACCGGATACAACACCAGTATAGAGAGTTGTTTCAACATTATAGGAACCTCGCATATTCGCTGTTTTAAGGTAAACAAAAACTGTAATAAGTAGTGCACCCAAAATGATCCATACTAATTTACGATACAAAGATCGGAATAGATAAAGTATATAATCCATAAGAAATTGTGTTTATTTTCGTAAAATAGAAGTACGGGTAATAACTTCAAGTATCATTAAACTTTTAGTAAGTTCAAACTTACTCTTTTCATAGGCTTCCATAGCAGAAGATTGTCTTTGTTTTTCTACAGAAAGATCTCCGGTATCAATACTATTATTAGCAAAGTTTTTTTCTGCAATTTCATATTGCAGTGTCGCAAGTTCAAGTGCTTCTGCACGTAATTTTAGTACGCTGAGCTGTGAGGTTGCCGTCGTATACATTTCGATTATTTCTCGCTTCATTTCTTCGTACTTAATTTCTTTTTCCAATGCAGCACCCTTTACTGCAAGCTTCTGTCGGTTAACACGAGCTTTTAAATCGAAAAGACCATCGATAGGAATATTAACTCCTGCACCAACAGTATAACCTCTTTGTGCTTGAGTAGTATAAGTAAGATACGGAGCAATGGCAACATCCGTGTATGTACCTTCGTTGCCGAACATACCATATTGATAACTACCTCTTAAACTGAAAAAACCAAGGAAAGCTCTTTTCTCTTTCGCCAATAATTTGCGTTCTATCTGTTCCTTTACTTGGGCGAGTTCGTAAGTAGGTCCGCCTTTTGCATTTTCAAAAAGTAAATCAAGTGGGGGGAGTACGATGTTAGTATAATCTGTTACCTCAGATTTAATATTATCATTCATCTCTTGTGCCTTCACTAACGAAGGCACTGCGCAAAGAAGAAGTATAGAAAAAGAATACAGATAGCAAAAATGCTTCATAATTATCCTGAATTGCTTGTATTTAATTGTGTAATCTACCGCAAATATAGATAATTATTTTATTCTGTGTTCTTTATGCTTCTTCTATTTTCTTTTTTTAATTAAAAATGGAGATAGCCCTCGTTTAGAAGGCTTCTGTCATGTTGAAGTAGAACAGATTTTGCTTATTTACCATATTGCGACCGAAGTCGAGGCGGACGTTCATACGGGGTTGCACTTCGATACGCAATCCGACTCCGGCATTGGGCAGCACGCCTTCGATTTTGGTAGGATTAGGACCCATGAAACCGCATCCACCCCAGGCTACAAAACCGATATGGCTGACCATTTTCTTTATCCATGTGCTTTTGTCCGTGTTGAACATCTGGCGATACTCACCCATAATGACATGAGAAGACTTATCCCGGTACTGTCCCATATAATAACCACGAAGGTCAAATGGTGTCCCACTGAGGGCATACTTATTCAGAGGTACATCTCCAAAGACATTTTTGGTTTGTGCAGTCCAGGCGATCACTTTACGGTGGCCTACTGTTTTGTATTGGCGGTAATCTATTTCAAGACGGTAGAATTCGTTGTCACTACCAAAAAACTTCTGATACGTGACACCGCGAAGGTCAAGATATATGCCCCGATATGCATTGGCCGGAACATCACGTGTATCATACGTCAGCAGGAAACCAACCCCGGAACTAAGGTTACTATAACCATGAGCCGTTCCACCTGCTTCAATATAAGAAGGCTGGTCTACAAGGTATTTTGCAGGTTTACTCATTTTATCGTAGTTAATATCTATCTGTGGACCTGCGAAGAAGTTACTTTCGCCCAGGCGGAAAAGGAACCAGGGGTTTATCTGCACGCCACTATATCGGTACTGGCTGGTGGTGTCACTACGTACATAATTTTTGTTGGTGGTATAGCCTATTCCATAGAAATTTTCCTGTGTATTTTTATAGCTGAACTGTCCGAAGATACGGAAACGGTCACCTTTGAAGAATAACTGAGGTTTGGAGAAGAGATTCAATCCGCCGTTGAACATGAAGGCAATAGCCATGGGTACAACAGAACGCTGCTGGGTAGTATCACTAGGATTGATGCGGAAGGTCATAAGAGCGCTACCGCCAATGAGGAATCCGAAATCCGGACTGTAACTCGGACCACCCAGGATGTTGTAATGGAGATTTCGTTTCGCCACATGCAATCGGCGTAGCTCGCGTTTGGAAAGTTTCGGAAGAGTATCCTGTTTCAGACTGTCGGGATTAAATACCGTATTAACTTCCAGTTTGCCGTCTTTTAAAAATGTGATGCCTTCTTCTTGTGCCAGAAGAGTAATGGCGGGAATTAGCGCCATATATATACCTATTATATATCTTTTCATATTCTCTTTATGAATGAGGGTGCAAAGAAAACTGTTTTATTCGGAATAGTTTCCAGCCGAATAGGTAATAAATCTAAAGGAATGGATAAAAATTCCAAAAAAGGATACTAATTTTGCAAAAGGATAATGTGTCAATGCGCTAATGTGCCAATATGCCAATTACCGTGAGGCATCATAGCGCAGCCAATTGGCACATTAGCACATTGGCATATTATTTAATACATTATTTATATGAATAAACGAATTTTATCATTATTTGTTCTGAGTGCTGCTTTTTTTTCTGTACAGGCACAGCGGGACAAGGGTGGAATCAGCAGTGAGATGCTGAATCAGATTAAACAGAGTTACCAGGAAACAAGTGCAGATAAGGCATTGCGTAATGCAATTGGTAATAATGATATCCGCAAACTGGCTTTGAATCAGGATAATATGACGGGGCTGGATACTTACTTCTCTATCAAAGTAGATTCCAAAGGGATTACCGATCAGAAGTCATCGGGGCGTTGCTGGCTTTTCACCGGACTGAACGTAATGCGTGCCAAAACGATTGCAAAGTATGGATTGACTTCGTTTGAATTCTCACAGACCTATCCATTTTTTTATGATCAGCTGGAGAAGGCTAATCTCTTCTTGCAGGGAGTGATTGATACACGCGAAAAACCGATGGATGATAAGATGGTGGAATGGTTGTTCCGCAATCCTTTGAGTGACGGTGGGACATTTACAGGAGTTGCAGATATTGTGGGGAAATATGGATTGGTACCCAAGGGCGTGATGCCTGAAACGAATAGCAGTGAGAATACAGCACGGATGGCAAATCTGATTTCACTTAAACTACGTGAATTTGGTTTGCAATTGCGTGAACAGGCTTCGAAAGGGGCGAAGGCTGCTGCTCTTGAGAAGAGCAAAACAGAGATGCTGGGTACTGTTTATCGTATGTTGGTATTAAATTTGGGTGTCCCTCCTACAGAATTTACATGGACTCGTTACGATGCCAAAGGGAATCCGGTGGAAACAGAACAGTACACTCCAATGTCTTTTCTGAAGAAATACGGAGATGAGAATCTTATCAATAATTATGTGATGCTGATGAATGATCCGAGTCGTGAGTATTATAAATGTTATGAAATAGATTTTGACCGCCATCGTTATGACGGACATAACTGGACATACGTCAATTTGCCGATAGAGGAGATTAAAGAGATGGCTATTGCTTCGTTGAAGGACAGCACTATGATGTATTTCTCTTGTGATGTGGGTAAATTTCTGAACTCAGATCGCGGACTGCTTGATGTTAATAACTATGACTACGGTTCTTTAATGGGTACTACGTTTGGAATGGATAAAAAACAGCGTATTCAGACTTTTTCCAGTGGCTCAAGTCATGCGATGACATTAATGGCTGTTGATATCAACAAAGACGGAAAGCCTGTGAAATGGATGGTTGAGAATAGCTGGGGCGCAGGTTCCGGTTATCAGGGACATCTTATAATGACGGATGAATGGTTTAATGAATATATGTTTCGTCTGGTAGTGGAAAAGAAATTCGCCACATCAAAAGTCATGGAAATTCTAAAACAGAAGCCTGTTCGTCTGCCGGCATGGGACCCGATGTTTGCTCCGGAAGAGGAGTGATTAGCGATTAGTACCATGCGGCGTAATAGCGCAACTACTAATCACTTATCACTAAACCCTACTCACTATTCTCTTCCTCGTGTACGTTAACGAAAGGAATTACGGAAAAATCTCCGTAATTCCTTTCTTTTTTCCTCTTATTTCACATTATTATTTATTACTTTTGCGGGCAAATTATGAAACCATTATTTTATATAACACATGGCAAATGTAATAAAGTTACGTAAAGGCCTTGACATCAACCTGAAAGGCAAAGCTGCTGAAGAGATAGCTGCAGTGAAGGAGCCGGGATTTTACGGACTCGTACCCGACGACTTTCCTGGGGTGACTCCTAAAGTGGTAGTCAAAGAGCAGGAATATGTGATGGCTGGAGGACCCTTGTTTATCGACAAGAATCATCCTGAAGTGAAATTTGTTTCGCCCGTTAGCGGCGTGGTAACAAGCGTGGAACGCGGTGATCGCCGTAAGGTGATGAGTATCGTTGTGGAAGCCGCTGCTGAGCAGGACTACGAGGAGTTCGGCAAGCAGAATGTTGCCCAGCTGAATGCTGATCAGGTCAAGGAACTGTTGTTGCAGGCAGGTATGTTCGCTTTCATCAAGCAACGTCCCTACGATGTGATTGCCGATCCGAATATTGCCCCTAGAGCAATTTTCGTTTCTGCATTCGATAGTAATCCATTGGCTCCTGAATTTGAATTCGCACTCAAAGGAGAAGAAGTAAATTTCCAGACGGGTCTCGATGCATTGGCTAAGATGGCTAAAACTTATCTCGGCATTAGTGTGAAACAGAAATCAGCAGCCTTAACACAGGCGAAGAATGTTACTATCACTGCTTTCGACGGACCAAACCCCGCTGGAAATGTAGGCGTGCAGATTAACCATGTTGCTCCTATAGTAAAAGGTGAAACAGTATGGACCATTGACCCGCAAGCCGTAATCTTCATCGGACGACTGATGAATACAGGGCGTGTAGATATGACTCGTACGGTTGCCGTAACAGGTTCTGAAGTACTGAGACCAGCTTATTGTAAGCTGCGTGTAGGTGCATTACTGACTAATATCTTTGCCGGAAACGTAACAAAAGATAAAGAATTACGCTATATCAGCGGCAATGTGCTGACTGGTAAATTGGTATCTCCGAATGGCTTTCTTGGTGCTTTCCATAGCCAGGTAACAGTTATCCCCGAAGGTAATGATATCCACGAAATGCTGGGATGGATCATGCCGCGTTTCAACCACTTCAGTGTACACCGTTCTTACTTCAGCTGGTTGATGGCTAAGAAAGAATACACAATGGATGCACGTATCAAGGGGGGGGAACGTCATATGATCATGTCCGGCGAATACGATAAAGTGTTCCCGATGGACATTCTGCCCGAGTTCCTTATCAAGGCAATCATTGCTCAGGATATCGACCGTATGGAAGCACTTGGTATCTACGAAGTAGCTCCGGAAGACTTTGCCCTGTGTGAGTTTGTAGATTCATCCAAACTGGAGCTGCAACACATTGTCCGCCTCGGACTGGATATGCTCCGTGCCGAAATGATGTAAGCATTGAGGTATCAGATAGTAATTAGTAAATAGATAAATAGTAAATATATTAATGAAAGCGTTAAGAAATTATCTCGACAAGATAAAGCCGAACTTTGAAGAGGGCGGCAAATTCCACGCGTTTCGTTCGGTGTTTGATGGTTTTGAAACATTCTTGTTCGTCCCCAGCACCACTTCGAAAACGGGAACGCATATTCACGATGCGATTGACAGTAAGCGTATAATGTCGATCGTGGTTATTGCGTTGATGCCGGCTTTGCTGTTCGGTATGTACAACGTAGGTTACCAGCATTTCACTCATACAGGAGGCGAAGGTAGTTTTCTGGAAATGTTTGCCTATGGATTCCTGGCTGTATTGCCTAAAATTATTGTATCCTATGTAGTCGGTCTTGGTATCGAGTTTGTTATAGCACAATGGAAGAAAGAAGAAATTCAGGAAGGTTTTCTGGTTTCAGGTATGCTTATTCCGATGATTGTGCCGGTTGACTGCCCACTCTGGATTCTGGCTGTTGCAACTGCATTTTCTGTAATTTTCGCAAAAGAAGTATTTGGTGGTACGGGTATGAACGTGTTCAACGTTGCTCTTGTAACCCGTGCATTCTTGTTCTTTGCATATCCTACTAAGATGTCTGGTGATGCCGTTTGGGTATCCGGACAGAGTATATTCGGTATGGGACAGAGCGTAGATGGGCTGACTGCTGCTACTTCACTCGGTGTAGCTTCTACTGCATTAACCCCCGATGGTTATCCTCCATTCTCATGGGATATGGTGACGGGGCTTATTCCGGGTTCTATCGGTGAAACAAGTGTTATTGCCATTGCACTGGGAGCGATCCTGCTGTTGTGGACAGGCATTGCAAGCTGGAAAACTATGTTTTCTGTATTTGTAGGTGGTGCTTTTATGGGATGGATTTTTAATGTTGCTGGTCCGGACACTGCTATGGCTCATATGCCTTGGTACGAACACCTTGTGTTGGGTGGTTTTTGTTTCGGTGCTGTATTTATGGCTACCGATCCTGTTACTTCTGCCCGTACGGAAACAGGTAAGTATATTTTCGGATTCCTTATCGGTGCTATGGCTATCATAATCCGTGTGCTCAATCCGGGATATCCCGAAGGTATGATGCTTGCTATTCTGTTGATGAATATCTTCGCACCGCTGATTGACTACTGTATCGTACAGAGCAATATCGGTCGTCGCGAGAAACGTGCTGTTAAGTCTAACAATTAAAACCGAACGAAAACAATGAATACAAATAGTAATACCTATACTATCATTTATGCTTCGGTAATGGTTGTTATCGTAGCATTCCTTCTGGCTTTTGTTTCTGCTTCTCTGAAACCGACGCAGAAAAAGAACGAAGAGTTGGATAAGATGAAACAGATTCTGGCTGCATTGAACGTTGACACAAAAGGTCAGAATGCGGAAGAACTGTATAAAACATATGTGAAAGCAGATGAGATTCTGAACGCCAACGGAGAGGTTGTTTCCGAAAATGGTGGTTTCGCAATAGATATGGCTGCCGAAATGTCTAAGCCGGAAGCAGAGCGTCAGCTTCCGCTGTATGTGTGCGATGTGAAGGGAGAGACCAAATATGTAATTCCTTTGTCGGGAGCCGGACTTTGGGGGCCGATTTGGGGATATGTAGGTTTAAACAAAGACAAAGACACGGTTTACGGTGTGTACTTCTCTCATGCAAGTGAAACTCCGGGTTTGGGAGCTGAGATTGCAACTCCTGCTTTTCAGAAAGAGTTTGATGGTAAGAAAGTGATGAAAGACGGGCAGATTGCTCTGGCTGTTGAGAAGAATGGTAAAGTTACTGATCCTGCATATCAGGTCGATGGTATTTCGGGTGGTACAATTACTTCTAAGGGTGTAGATGATATGATTAAGAACTGTCTGGGTCAGTACAATAATTTTTTAACTAATAAATAAGGAGGAACGATAGAATATGAGCCAATTATTTTCTAAAAAGAATAAAGAAGTATTCTTTGCTCCGTTGGGAGTCGACAATCCGGTTACCGTACAGGTGCTTGGTATCTGTTCGGCACTGGCGGTAACAGCCAAATTGGAACCGGCTATCGTTATGGGTTTATCCGTGACAGTAATTACAGCTTTTGCCAATGTTGTTATTTCGTTGCTGAGAAAGACAATCCCTAACCGTATCCGTATTATTGTTCAGTTGGTAGTAGTAGCTGCATTGGTTACTATTGTGAGTGAAATATTGAAAGCATTTGCTTATGATGTAAGTGTTCAGCTTTCTGTTTATGTAGGTCTGATTATTACTAACTGTATCCTGATGGGACGTCTTGAAGCTTTTGCTATGCAGAACGGTCCCTGGGAGTCATGTCTCGACGGTATAGGTAACGGACTTGGATATGCTAAGATTCTGATTATTGTAGCTTTCTTCCGTGAATTGTTGGGTTCGGGCACTTTGCTGAACTTCCGCATTATCCCGGAGTCATTCTACAAAATGGGTTACTTGAACAACGGTCTGATGTTGATGCCTCCTATGGCATTGATTATCGTTGCTTGTATCATCTGGTATCAGCGTGCGAAACATAAAGAATTACAAGAATTATGATTTATGAAGTGTGATTTATGTCGTGTACATAGTCATATCCTAATTCTAACATAATTCATAATTCATAAATTAGAAATCATAAATCAAATGGATCAATTATTAAGTTTATTCGTCCGCTCCATATTTGTGGACAATATGATATTCGCCTTCTTCCTGGGTATGTGTTCTTACCTGGCTGTATCGAAGAATGTGAAAACTGCTGTAGGTCTGGGTATTGCGGTAACTTTCGTATTAGTGGTTACGCTTCCTGTGAACTACTTGCTCCAGACGAAGGTGCTGGCTGCCAATGCTATCATCGAAGGTGTCGATCTTAGCTTCCTTAGCTTTATTCTCTTTATTGCCGTTATTGCCGGTATTGTGCAGTTGGTAGAAATGGTGGTAGAGCGTTTCGCTCCCTCACTGTATGCCTCTTTAGGTATCTTCCTTCCACTGATTGCTGTGAACTGTGCTATCATGGGTGCTTCACTGTTCATGCAGCAGAGAATAACAATGGACCCTGCCAATCCGCAAGCTATCACAGGTGTGGGTAGTGCGGTGGTTTATGCCTTAGGTTCCGGTATCGGTTGGTTGCTTGCAATCGTCGGTCTGGCTGCTATCCGCGAAAAGATGGCTTACTCTGATGTTCCCGCTCCGCTACGTGGTTTGGGTATTACGTTTATCACTGTAGGACTGATGGCAATGGCCTTTATGTGTTTCTCTGGATTGAAATTATAACTAAAGTAAAAAGAATAATACAATGACGTCTTTAATATTAGCGAGTATCGGAGTATTCCTTGGAGTGATTCTCCTGCTTGTCATTATACTGCTCGTTGCGAAGGGTTATCTGACTCCTTCGGGCGAGGTTACGATTACGATGAATGGCGAACAACAACTGAAGACATCTCCCGGTGGTACATTGCTGGGTACGCTGTCTGCCAACAATGTGTTCCTTTCATCGGCTTGTGGTGGTAAAGGTTCTTGCGGACAATGCCGCTGTCAGGTGCTCGAAGGAGGAGGAGAGATTCTTCCTACTGAAACCGGATTCTTTTCTCGTAAACAGCAAGCTGATCACTGGCGTCTGGGTTGCCAGGTAAAAGTGAAACAGGATATGTCTATTAAGATTGACGAGTCAATCCTGGGAGTGAAAGAGTGGGAGTGCGAGGTTATCTCAAACAAGAATGTAGCAACTTTTATCAAAGAGTTTATCGTAGCTCTGCCGAAGGGCGAACACATGGACTTTGTTCCGGGTTCTTATGCACAGATCAAGATTCCTAAATTTTCAATGGATTATAATAAAGACATTGATAAAAGTCTGATCGGTGACGAATATCTGCCGGCTTGGGAAAAGTTTGGTCTCATGGGACTCAAGTGCAAGAATGATGAAGAGACCATTCGTGCTTACTCTATGGCCAATTATCCAGCTGAGGGTGACCGTATCATGTTGACTGTACGTATTGCTACACCTCCTTTCAAACCGAAAGATCAAGGTCCTGGATTTATGGATGTAATGCCGGGTATCGCTTCTTCTTATATCTTCACACTGAAACCCGGCGACAAGGTAATCATGAGCGGTCCTTACGGAGACTTCCATCCGATATTCGATTCTAAGAATGAAATGATGTGGATTGGTGGTGGTGCCGGTATGGCTCCGTTGCGTGCACAAATCATGCACCTGACCAAGACACTGCATACAACAGATCGTATCATGAACTATTTCTACGGTGCACGTGCGTTGAATGAAGTGTTCTATCTGGAAGACTTCCTGCAGATTGAAAAAGACTTCCCGAACTTCAAGTTCCATTTGGCTCTTGACCGTCCGGATCCTGCAGCAGATGCAGCGGGTGTTAGCTATACAGCAGGATTTGTTCATGAAGTAATTTATGAAACTTACCTGAAAAACCACGAAGCACCTGAAGATATTGAATACTACATGTGTGGTCCTGGTCCGATGTCTAAAGCTGTTGAGAAGATGCTCGATAGCCTGGGGGTACCGGCTAAGAATCTGATGTTCGATAATTTCGGAGCATAAGGAAAGCGCTGAAATTTACGATAGACGATTTACAATTTATGATTGGAGTTAGTTATAGCTATTGATTTTAAGGAATCATAGTAAACTTTAATCGTAAATCGTAAATCGTCTAATCGTAAATCTCCCTATCTTTGTGCCATTATGAAACAAAAGAATGAATTGATACAAGCTGCGCTGAGAAATCTGAAGATTGAAGCGCTGAATCCTATGCAAGAAGCTGCGCTGGATGCTGCTTCTGAAGAAAAAGACGTAATATTGCTTTCACCTACCGGATCGGGTAAGACATTGGCCTTTCTGCTACCTTTGCTTTTATCCCTGAAACCGGATGATAATACAATACAAGTACTGATTCTCGTACCTTCGCGGGAACTGGCTTTACAGATAGATTCTGTATTCAAGGCCATGAATTCCTCCTGGAAGACTTGTTGCTGTTATGGCGGTCACCCTATTAGTGAAGAGAAAAAGAGCATTCAAGGTAATCATCCTGCAATCATTATCGGTACGCCGGGACGTATAACAGATCACCTTGCCAAAGGGAATTTCAATCCCGATACAATCCGTACACTTATTATTGATGAGTTTGATAAGTCTCTTGAATTCGGCTTCCATGATGAAATGGCTGAGATCATCACTCAACTGCCCGGATTAAAAAAACGGGTACTCCTCTCTGCAACAGATGCCGAAGAAATCCCACAGTTCACCGGACTGAACCGTACTATTAAACTGAATTTTCTGCCGGATACCCCCACAGAAGCACCGCGACTGACCTTAATGAAAGTCATCTCTCCTGCAAAAGATAAAATTGATACACTCTATAAGTTGCTTTGTACACTGGGGAGTAGTTCCAGTATTGTCTTTTGTAATCATCGGGATGCGGTGGAACGTGTGAGTGCACTGCTTACTGAAAAGGGCATGTATAACGAACGCTTTCATGGTGGTATGGAGCAGCCCGACCGCGAACGTGCACTTTATAAATTCCGTAACGGAAGCTGTCATGTACTTGTCTCCACCGATCTTGCTGCCCGTGGACTGGATATTCCGGAAGTAGAGCACATCATTCACTATCATATGCCTGTGAATGAAGAAGCCTTTACCCATCGGAACGGGCGTACAGCTCGTTGGGATGCTACCGGAACCTCTTATCTCATTCTGAACGCAGAAGAAAAAACACCGGAATATATTCCTATGGATATCGAAATGTATGAACTTCCGGAACAAGCTCCGCGTCCTTCAAAGCCGCTTTGGGTTACCTTATATATAGGTAAAGGAAAAAAAGATAAACTAAGCCGTATAGACATTGCAGGATTCTTGTATAAGAAGGGAAACCTTTCTCGTGAAGATGTGGGGATGATTGATGTAAAAGAGCATTATGCTTTCGTTGCTATTCGTCGGGGGAAGGTGAAGCAGTTACTGACTCTTATCCGGGGAGAAAAGATAAAAGGAATGAAAACCGTTATTGAAGAAGCTGATTAATTATCAGTTCACCACAGAGGACACGGAGAGCACAGAGATATTATTTTCTCTGATGAAACGCGGATGATCGCAGATAAAAGCTGATTAAAAAACTGTAGTTCTTTATTTTATTGTTATATCCTTTTGCGGGAATCAGAGATCATCCGCGTTTCATCAAAGAACTAAAACTCCGTGCCCTCTGCGACCTCTGTGGTGAAATACCGTATTAAACATGAATATCCTCCGGAGGATATTTTTTCTTTCTTTTATATCATAAATATTCATTTTATATCCCTTTTACTTTCAGTCTTTAAGTAAAAAATATCCGATACTATTACTTTATTCTTTATGCTCACTCTTGATATCCATACATGACAAAATGGTGCATATATCCTGCATAAACCAATAAAAAGTAAGATAAATCAGCAAACCGAATGTGATTTTATAATGAAAGATTTGTTTTACGGAAATAATTCCGTAATTTCGCAATGTCAAAAGACACAAGTAACGAAATGTTAAACCAAAAACAAACTTCAAATGAAAAAGCATAATTTCAATGCAGGACCTTCTATTCTTCCGCGTGAGGTGATTGAGGATACAGCGAAGGCTATTTTAGATTTCAATGGTTCCGGTCTCTCACTGATGGAAATAAGCCACCGCGCTAAGGACTTCCAACCTGTGGTTGATGAAGCCGTAGCACTATTCAAGGAATTACTCAACATCCCCGAAGGGTATTCGGTATTGTTCCTGGGTGGTGGTGCCAGTATGGAGTTCTGCATGGTACCATACAATTTCCTTGAGAAGAAGGCTGCTTATTTGAATACCGGCGTATGGGCCAAGAAAGCGATGAAAGAAGCCAAAGCCTTTGGCGAAGTTGTAGAAGTTGCCTCTTCTGCCGAAGCTACCTATACATATATTCCGAAAGATTATACAGTTCCGGCTGATGCTGATTATTTCCACATCACTACTAACAACACTATTTATGGTACAGAATTGAAAGAAGACCTTGACTCTCCGGTTCCGATGGTTGCCGATATGTCTTCCGATATTTTCTCTCGTCCTATCGACGTTTCAAAATATATCTGTATCTATGGTGGTGCACAGAAAAACCTGGCACCTGCAGGTGTTACTTTTGTAATTGTGAAGAATGATGCATTGGGCAAAGTATCACGGTCTATTCCTTCCATGTTGAATTATCAGACACATGTTGACAATGGTTCTATGTTCAATACTCCTCCGGTAGTGCCTATCTATGCTGCACTGCAGACATTGCGTTGGATCAAAGCACAAGGTGGTGTGAAAGAAATGGAACGCCGTGCTATCGAAAAAGCCGATATGCTGTATGCTGAAATCGACCGTAACAAGATGTTCGTAGGAACAGCTGTTAAAGAAGACCGTTCACGTATGAACATCTGCTTCGTAATGGCTCCCGAATACAAAGATCTGGAAGCTGACTTCATGAAGTTTGCTACTGAAAGAGGTATGGTAGGTATCAAGGGACACCGTTCTGTAGGTGGTTTCCGCGCATCATGCTACAATGCTCTGCCTAAAGAAAGCGTACAGGCATTGATTGACTGCATGCAGGAATTTGAGAAACTTCATTAATATTCTCACTACAGAGTATCACAGAGTTTCACGGAGTTTTCTGTTTTTAGCAGTCCTCTCTATGAAACTCTGTGTCAGTTTGTAGTGGATCGTTTTTTTATAATTATACACATCGAATCATGAAAGTACTTATCGCTACCGATAAACCGTTTGCTAAAGTAGCTGTGGACGGTATTCGCAAAGAAATCGAAGCAGCCGGATACGAGCTTGCTTTACTTGAAAAATATACAGAGAAGGCACAATTATTGGATGCAGTAAAAGATGCCAATGCAATCATTATACGCAGTGACATTATAGATGCCGAAGTGCTGGATGCTGCCAAAGAACTGAAAATCGTGGTACGCGCCGGAGCCGGTTATGACAACGTAGACCTTGCTGCTGCAACTGCACACGGGGTATGTGTAATGAACACACCGGGACAGAATTCCAACGCGGTAGCCGAACTTGTTTTTGGCTTACTGGTATATGCTGTCCGTAATTTTTATAATGGAACATCAGGAACTGAGCTGATGGGTAAGAAGCTGGGTATTCATGCTTACGGAAACGTAGGTCGCAATGTAGCACGTGTAGCTAAAGGTTTCGGAATGGAAATCTATGCTTATGACGCATTCTGCCCGAAAGAAGTAATCGAGAAAGATGGCGTTAAAGCGGTTGATTCTGCCGAAGAACTTTACAAAACCTGTAATGTTGTTTCTCTGCATATTCCTGCTACTGCCGAAACGAAGAACTCTATCAACTATGCTTTGTTGAAGGATATGCCCAAAGGAGCTATTTTGGTAAATACTGCACGTAAGGAAGTTATCAATGAAGACGAACTTATTCAGTTGATGGAAGGTCGTCCCGATTTCAAATATATTACCGATATTATGCCTGCTGCTAATGCTAAGTTCACCGAACTTTTTGCCGGACGTTATTTCTCCACTCCTAAGAAAATGGGTGCACAAACAGCTGAAGCTAATATCAATGCCGGCATTGCTGCTGCACAACAGATCGTTGGTTTCCTGAAAGACGGTTGCGAAAAATTCCGCGTAAATAAGTAATAAGACTTATGGCTACAATTAAACCATTTAAAGGTATTCGTCCTCCACAAGAATTAGTGGAGCAAGTTGCCTCGCGTCCTTACGATGTACTTAATTCAGAAGAAGCACGTGCAGAAGCTGGTGAAAATGAGAAATCACTCTATCATATAATTAAGCCTGAAATAGATTTTCCTGTAGGTACGGATGAGCATGACGAGAAGGTGTACATCAAAGCTGCCGATAACTTTAAACTGTTTCAAGACAAAGGCTGGTTGGTGCAGGATGATAAAGAAAACTATTACATCTATGCTCAGACAATGAATGGTAAGACACAATACGGACTTGTTGTGGGTGCTTATGTTCCTGATTATATGAATGGTATTATCAAGAAGCATGAACTGACCCGTCGCGACAAAGAAGAAGATCGCATGAAACATGTCCGCGTGAACAATGCCAACATTGAACCGGTATTCTTTGCATATCCTGATAATGCGAAGCTGGATGCCATCGTCAAGAAATATACTGCTCAGAATCCTGTATACGATTTTATAGCTCCGGGTGATGGTTTCGGACATACTTTCTGGATTATAGACCAGGCAGAGGATATCGCTTCTGTCACAGCTGAGTTTGCTAAAATGCCTGCACTCTATATTGCTGACGGACATCACCGTTCTGCCGCTGCCGCACTTGTAGGTGCTGAGAAGGCAAAACAGAATCCGAATCATCGTGGAGATGAAGAGTATAACTATTTCATGGCTGTATGTTTTCCTGCCAATCAATTGACTATTATTGATTATAACCGTGTGGTTAAAGACCTCAATGGTTTGACTCCTGCACAGTTTCTTACTGCGCTCGAAAAGAATTTCGTTGTAGAAGAAAAAGGTATGGAGATTTACAAACCGAATGCACTGCATAATTTTGCCCTCTATCTGGATGGTAAATGGTACAGTCTTACAGCGAAGGCCGGAACGTATGATGATAACGATCCGATAGGTGTATTGGATGTTACTATCTCTTCCAACTTGATTCTGGATGAAATTTTAGGTATTAAAGACCTTCGTTCGGATAAACGTATCGACTTCGTAGGTGGTATCCGTGGTCTGGGAGAATTGAGTAAACGTGTAGATAGCGGTGAAATGAAAGTAGCTTTGGCACTTTATCCTGTTTCAATGAAACAATTGATGGATATTGCTGATACTGGCAATATCATGCCGCCGAAGACTACCTGGTTTGAACCGAAACTTCGTTCGGGACTGGTGATTCATAAACTTAGTTAGTTGAAAATGAAGAGTTGAAAATTGAAAATTAACTGCATAATAGGCTGCATAGTAATTTTCAATTTTCAACTTTCCATTTTTAATTCTAAAAGCATGGAAGATACATACAAAACCATTACTGAACCCTCTGAAGGTATCTATACCGAAAAGCGTAGCAAGTTTATTGCTATTGCCCTGCCTGTGCGTACACACGAAGAAATAAAGACACATCTCGAAACGTATCAGAAGAAATATTACGATGCACGTCATGTATGCTATGCCTATATGCTGGGACATGAACGGACAGATTTTCGTGCGAATGACAACGGTGAGCCTTCCGGTACAGCCGGAAAACCTATATTAGGACAGATCAATTCTAATGAACTGACTGATATACTTATTATTGTAGTTCGTTATTTTGGTGGAATCAAGCTGGGAACAAGCGGATTGATCGTAGCTTATAAAGCTGCTGCCGCCGAAGCCATTGCCACGGCTACCATTGTAGAAAAAACGGTAGATGATGAGGTGACTGTGCTTTTTGAATATCCTTTTATGAATGATGTGATGCGTATTGTGAAAGAAGAAGAACCTGAAATTTTGCGACAGTCCTATGACATGGATTGTAGTATGACGCTTCGTATTCGTCGTTCTATGATGTCTCGTCTGAAGGCACGCCTGGAAAAAGTAGAGACAGCACGTATCCTTGAGGAAGAATAACATGTTGGTGGAAACAGGAAAATTGAATGCGTGTCTCTTCGGGTAAATATTCCGTTGATACACGCACTGGAGTTTATAAAAGACGCATTTGTGTAGCCTATTCGTTGTCCTTTTCAAAATTTATTTTACGATGTGTTCCGTCGCAAAATGGTTTGTTTTTAGAGTGGCCGCAACGACACAAAGCGTTTGTTCCTTGCAAAATACTCTCTTTCCCTTCTTTGTTAATCATCTTAAATTCACCTTTGATGATGTAGGGCCCGGCAGGGACTTCCGTGATACTAATCAGATTTTCATTTTTATCCATAATTTTATTTTTTAAGTAGTCAACTCTATTTATATAACATTTGGAATTGGAAATAGTTTTTTCTGTCCACCATTTGTTTTATCAGATTTCCTTATCTTTGCACACAATGATACGAAATGTGATAATGAAAGCTCTGTATCTCGGTTTGTTTTTGATTGGAAGCCATTTGCCTTCTGTTCAGGCTCAGGAAGTGGCTCCCAACGATATTCCTTTACCCTGGTATTCGCAGAAGATCAGCGGATGTCCTTATGCGCATTGCTCGCTGGCATCCTCATTGATGGTATTTGATTATTATAAAGGGATGACCGTAGATAGTTGCCGTTCGGCAGCAGAAGCCGAAGCAAAGCTTGTAGAGTATCAGAAGAATTATTTTTTGAAAAAACGTGCTCCTTTCAAGCGGCGTACATCCATAGGACAGGGTGGCTATTATTCTTTTGAAATAGATTCGTTGACACGGTATTATGAACATATGGTGAGTGCTGAGCATTTTATGAATAAAGACTACCGGGCGCTGAAGGCATATATTGATCAGGGTATTCCCGTACTGATAAATGTGAGGCATCGCGGTTCGTCTCATGGGTTGATGCAACCGGGTAGTCACCGTCATTGGATGGTGCTTCGCGGTATAAATGATACTCATGTATGGATCAACGATCCCGGGCGTTCGGCTATGATGCGGAGTAAGGGTGAAAATCAATGTTTTCCAATAAAGCGGGAGCGGGGTAATCCGGCCTGGTTTGATGGCTGCTGGACAGGGAGGTATATTGTGATAACTCCACGTATTCCACTGGCTATAGCACGTGCTGGGAAATTACCACCTGTGGAGAAAGAGATAGAGATACAACGTCCGTTGATCCCTTGGCAGGAACTGCCCGAAATGATTAATCTGTAAAACAAATATATTAAATATGGCATTTGAAGCAACAAAAAGAGAATGGAGTGAACTGTATGCTTTTTTCCGTTTGCTGGCAGACGGAAAGGTTTCGTTGGGTACGCCGCAAGCAAAAAAAGACGATACACAGTGCTGGCCTGTAGCAATGGTACAGCGCGAAGAGCATGATGGTACGCGTCGCTATTATATTGAGAAAGAGGAAATTCATATTGTAAACGAAACAGTAGATAAGCGAATACCACGGGAAGATTTTGCCACAGTGGCCAGATTAATTCTCGATGCAGTCAAGTCCTCGTCCGAAAATGATGTAACTTCGCCTGATGGGGTAGAAGAGTTCCTGGATGAAGCAGGTATTTTTGATCTTGAAGCAAAAACGGATGATCGTACGGATTTTTCTGTTGCCTTTTGGCATCCTGAGGCTCCATTGACAGGATTCAATGTTCGTTCACGTCTTAGTGCCATGAATCCTTTGCTTGATGGCGGACGAACTGCCAATCTGAAATTGGAGCAGACAGGTGTTAAGTTTGCCGTACCTACTGTGAATAAAATAAATGCATTGGAAGAGTCGCCTACAGAAGTGGCAGAGCGTATGATGATGATAGAACGTCTGGGCGGTGTATTAAAGTATTCTGATGTGGCAGACCGTGTATTCCGTTGCAACCTGTTGATGATAGATTTGCACTTTCCGCGTGTTCTGGCAGAGATGGTACGTATTATGCATTTGGATGGCATCACACGTATCAGTGAATTAACGGAGGAGATAAAACGAATCAATCCGTTGAAAATTAAGGATGAACTGATCAATAAACATGGTTTTTATGAATTTAAAATGAAGCAGTTCCTGCTTACTCTGGCATTGGGGATGCGTCCGGCAAAGATTTATAACGGGACGGATTCTGCAGTGGAAGGAATTTTGCTGATAGATGGAAACGGAGAAGTGCTTTGTTATCATAAAGCGGAGAAAAAGACATTTGAGGATTTTCTCTATCTGAATACCCGTTTAGAGAAAGGATCTGTGGATAAAGATAAGTACGGCTTCCTGGAACGGGAGAATGGGGTATATTACTTTAAGTTGAATGTGAAGATTGGGTTGGTTAAAAGGTGATGAGGTATGATACATTGCAGTGTAACCAGTTCATCATTTTATTTCTAACAAATAAAAATTAAAACACTATTCATCATGAAAACAAATGAAGTATTAGAAAATATCAAAGCACGTCGTAGCGTACGTGCTTATACTACTCAACAGGTAGCTGAAGAAGATTTGCTGACTATTCTTGAAGCTGCCACATATGCTCCGAGTGGTATGCATCTTGAAACTTGGCATTTCACAGCTATACAAAATACAGAGAAACTCGAAGAATTAAATGCCCGTATCAAAGGTGCATTTGCCAAAAGTGAGGATAAACATTTGCAGGAGCGCGGACATAGCCAGACGTATTGCTGTTATTATCATGCACCAACGCTTGTAATTGTTTCTAATGAACCGACACAATGGTGGGCAGGAATGGATTGTGCCTGTGCTATTGAAAATATGTTTCTTGCTGCCCGTTCTCTGGGCATTGGTTCTTGCTGGATCAACCAGCTGGGGACAACATGCGATGCCCCCGAAGTACGTGAATTTATCACTTCTCTCGGTGTCCCCGAAAATCACAAAGTATACGGTTGTGTAGCCTTAGGATATCCTGATCCTTCTATTCCAATAAAAGAAAAGAAAGTAAAGGCGGGAACGATAACCGTTGTTTAGTTGAAAATTGAAAGTTGAAAGTTGAAAATTACTATGCAGCGTGACAGCGCAGCTAATTTTCAACTTTCAACTTTCAATTTTCAACTAAACGAACCGTACCTTGTTGGCAACAGCTTTCTGTCTCCCAATGTATTATCTACGCGTGCCACATTTACCCAGAATTTGTTTTCACGTACGCTTTCTATCGGGTAGGCAGCTTTTTCACGTGTATAGCTGTGTTCCCAGTGGTCGTTCACGATCTCGTATTCCGGATGCGGAGCATTTATTAGTACGTTATCTTCCACGCTTGCTTCGCCATTTTTCACTTCCTGGATTTCTTTCCATATCGTCTGCATCACGGTTACAAAATTATCCAGTTCCCACAAACTTTCACTTTCTGTAGGTTCAATCATCAGTGTTCCGTGAACAGGGAAGGAGAGAGTAGGAGCATGATATCCATAATCCATAAGACGTTTTGCGATGTCGTTCTCGCTGATTCCTGTTTCCTCATGTACTTTGCGGCATTCCAGAATCATTTCGTGTCCTACGAAACCATTGGCTCCGCGATATACGATACCATACGTGTCTTTCAGGCAGGCAGCCAGATAATTGGCATTGAGGATAGCGGCTTTTGTTGCCATAGTCAAACCTTCGGTGCCCATCATGCGGATATAGCCGTATGTGATAGGTAGTATTCCTGCACTACCAAAAGGAGCGGCAGATACTTCATTTATCGGATTACCAAACAATCCGTGACCCGGGAGGAATGGTATCAGGTGCTCGGCTACACAAATAGGACCTACACCGGGGCCACCACCACCATGGGGAGATGCAAAGGTCTTATGCAGATTCAGATGGCAGACATCTGCGCCAATAAAGCCTGGGTTGGTTAGTCCTACCTGAGCATTCATATTTGCACCGTCCATATACACTTGTGCACCACAAGCGTGGATGATATCGCAGATCTCTACGATTTCTGTTTCAAAAATGCCGTGTGTAGACGGGTACGTAATCATCAGGGCGGCTAACTCTTCTTTGTTTTCTTCAGCTTTGGCACGAAGATCACTCATTTCTACATTACCATGTTCGTCACAAGCACAAGTGATTGTTGTGAAGCCTGCCTGTATAGCCGATGCAGGATTCGTACCATGTGCCGATGCGGGTATCAGAATTTTGTTACGGTGTCCTTGACCAATACTTTCGAGGTAACTGCGAATCACACGAAGACCTGTATATTCACCTGCTGCACCGGAGTTCGGTTGCAAGCTGACACCAGCAAATCCAGTAATTATTTTCAGTTCATCACTCAGGTTTTCTATTAATTTACGATACCCCTCGGCCTGATCCTCGGGTACTAACGGATGCATACACAGAAGGTCCGGACGACTCAGTGGTAACATTTCGGCAGCAGCATTCAGCTTCATTGTACACGAACCCAACGGAATCATAGATTGGGCAAGCGAGATATCTTTGCGGTCCAGCCTCTTGATATAGCGCATCATTTCCGTTTCCGTATGGTATTTATTGAATACTTCGTGGGTAAGGAATGCACTCTGGCGTTTCAGTTCTTTAGAGAGTGTATCAGCATCGGGGATTTCAGTAATCTTTTGATAATCCTTCTCAGCAGCGATAGCGAAGATAGAAAGCAACATATTGGCAGCAGAAATATCAGTGGTTTCATCAATGCTGAAACCAACGTCACCATTGTCGAAATAGCGCAGATTCACTTCTTTACTGAGTGCGATGGTACGTACTTGCGGTGCCGAAACATTGTCGGGTAGTATGAAACGGAGCGTGTCGAAATAATGTTTGTTCACCTGTTTATATCCCAATTTGCTGATCTCTTTTTCAAGGAAAGCACTGATACTGTGGATACGCGATGCAATATCCGTAATGCCTTGTTGACCATGATAAACAGCGTAGAATCCTGCCATTGTAGCCAGTAATGCTTGGGCGGTACAGATGTTGGAAGTAGCTTTTTCACGTTTGATGTGTTGCTCACGGGTTTGCAGAGCCATGCGATAACACATCTTTCCGTACTTATCTTTTGACCAGCCAATGATACGTCCCGGCATGTTGCGTTTAAATTCGTCACGGGTAGCGAAATAGGCTGCTGAAGGACCACCGTAGAACATCGGTGTTCCCAGTCTTTGCGTTGTACCGAATACAATGTCTGCTCCCCATTCACCCGGAGGCACGATGAGTGCAAGACTCAACAGATCGGCAGCTACAGCTACTTTACAATCAGCCTCATGTGCCTTTTCAGTGAAACTGCGATAATCTTCAATACTTCCGTCCGAATTGGGATACTGGAGGATGCAGGCGAATACTTCCGGAGTCGGTTCAAATTCCTGATACTTGCCTACACGTAGCTCAATGCCTTGCGGTATGGCACGTGTATTCATCACAGCCAGCGTTTGTGGAAAAATATTCTCATCAACGAATACAACATTAGCTCCCGACTTTTGCTTATCGCGTGGGCGCAGTCCGTACATCATTGTAACTGCTTCTGCGGCGGCGGTGGCTTCGTCCAGTAAGGAACAGTTAGCTAATGGCATAGCTGTAAGATCGCAAACGGCTGTCTGGAAATTCATTAATGCTTCCAGGCGTCCTTGTGATACTTCTGCCTGGTAAGGTGTATAAGAGGTGTACCATACAGGGTTCTCGAACACATTTCTCTGAATTACGGCAGGGGTGATGGTATTATACCAGCCCATTCCGATATAAGTGGTGAATAGTTTATTCTGACCAGCCAGTTCGGCAATGTGCTTGCTGAATTCATATTCGGTCATAGCCGGAGGCAATGCCAATGGTTCTTTGAGCCGGATATTGGCCGGTATTGTTTTATCAATCAGTTCATCAAGGGTGCTTACGCCTATCTTGCGGAGCATCACTTCAATGTCTTTTTCGCTAACACCTATATGGCGATTGGCGAATGAATCGGTTTTCATATTAATTAGTTTTTAAGTTGCTCATATGGATTGTATAATCGCTTGGCGTAGATTCTCCGTATGCGAAACAGTTATCGGAAGAACGGATTTTCCGCTTTTTCCATACCGATGGTAGTTGGTGCTCCGTGTCCCGGATAAACCACAGTTTCGTTGGGAAGAATGAACAGACGGCTACAGATGTGTTCTTTTAGTTCATCAAAATTGCCTCCCGTTAAATCGGCACGTCCGATGCTGCCTTGAAAAAGTACATCTCCGGAGAACATACAGTTCTCTGCTTTACAATAATATACGAGGCTTCCCGGAGAGTGTCCCGGTACGTGAATTGCTTCCAGCGATATATTTCCGAAGGTGATTATATCTCCGTCATGCAGATATTTCCCCAATGGCACAGGAGGTTCCTGTAGTTGGAAACCGAACATACGGCTCTGCTTCGGAGCTTCTTCGATCCAGTATTCATCCGCTTGGCTGGCTTCTGCTGAAAGACCGAACTCTTTCAGCATGAACGGATTTCCAAAGATGTGGTCCAGATGCAGGTGTGTATTCAGCAAATGTTTCACTGTTAACCCATTGGTGTTGATGAAGTTTTTCAATGCTTGTTTCTCTTCATCATAGAAGCAGCCCGGGTCTATGACAACTGCTTCTTTTGTTTCATCCCATAATACATAACAATTTACGGGAAACATATTAAATTCAAATCTCTTTATTTTCATGATTATTTGACGTTACGTATCTATCTATTTATACGGTCACATATACCACTTTCTTTGTCTGGAAGAATTCTTCCTTAAAATCTTCACTTAAGCTGTGTAAGGTGGTTTTATGCTTGAACGGCATTGCTTCATGTTCAAGTTCTCCACCTTTGAGACAGATTAAACCATTTGGCAATGCATTTTGTTGCCGGGGTGAGATGTTCTTTTTGATGATTTTGATTAAATCTGCCAACGGCATAACAGCGCGGCTCACTACAAAGTCGAATAACTGTTTCTCTTCTTCGGCACGTGCATGGCGGAAGGTTACATTTTTCAGCCCGATGGCATTGGTTACTTCAGTAGCTACGCGCACCTTTTTTCCGATACTGTCTACCAGATGAAATTTTACATCAGGAAAAAGTATAGCTAACGGAATACCGGGAAAACCACCGCCCGTACCCAAGTCCATAATGCTGGTACCGGGACGAAACTGAATCACTTTGGCAATACCCAGTGAATGCAACACATGATGTTCGTACAAGTTTTCGATGTCTTTACGCGAAATAACGTTGATTTTAGCATTCCAGTCGATGTATAGGTCGTATAGAGCAGCTAATTGTCTGCGCTGTTCTTCCGTAAGGTCTGGAAAATATTTTAGTATGATTTCCACTGCTTTGTTTAATGTATGAGTTATATTTTTAATTTTTCAGTTCACCAATAATCGGGTTACTACCCAGCATATGCTCCAGCATCTGGAACGGCAGGGATACTATAACCGGTCCCATTGCGTATGGAGTGATATCATATACATTATAGTAGAAAGTAATTCCGTCTTTGTTGAGGTAGAAGTTTTCTGTAGCGGCTATTTCGCCTGTTGATCCATAGCCCATATCTTCCAGTTCGGCACGTGTCTTGGCTCCGTTATCCGCCATAAGCTGATTCCAGATAAGATCGGTCAGTGGCTCCTGATAATCTCCAACAAAAATATCGTCCAGACGTAACGGACGCATCAGACCGAGGTCGAAGTTAAGATAAGTAGTCATGTAGATGCCATGGGCCCCACCTGTATATTCATTGTAGTTAATACGATATACAAGCAAATTCTTTTCATAGAGCTGTACATGGCTTTCGATTCCTTTGTAATAAGAGTACCATGCACCTACGGATGATTCATTTTCTTTATCTTTTTCATCTTCCAGATACATAGGTTCCAAGTCGCGGCGATACTCACTGATATATGTCTCTGTATATTGCTTTACTACTTCCTGAGGTTTCTCTCCCATGTATTTATCGCCGAAACAAGCAGCAATGAAATATTTATCCAACGTATCTTTCAGTAATTCGTCAGATGATTTGGAGGGATAGGCAAAGTTTATCAGCAGGTTGCAGGCTGGTTTGGCTGTATCTCCAAAGAGATGTGCCGTCTTGTTCACCTGTATGCTATCGAATTCCAGTGAACCGGTATCTTTTTTCATCTTGTCACCACAAGAAAATAAAAAGCCGCTTGCCGCAAGTATAACTGCAAGTAGGCTGACATATTGTTTTTTCATAAGGTTTTTTTCTTTAAATTCAACATTTGTTAGGCTATTCCCTATCGACAAATATAGAACATATTAACGAATAAAAAAGAAAAAAAAAGAAAAAAATAATGTGCTGAAACGGTTAAATCTCCCTATCTCTTCATAGACAAATATAAATTCAAATAATAAAGTTTTAAAAAAAATAATATTGTATCATATCACAATTCAGAAAAAGCTTTTTCAAGCCAGTCAAAACGTTTATCTAACCACTGTTTTAAATATTGTACTTCGTTGGCATAAGATCCCCATATGGCATAGTTGGGCCATGTGTATTGATATAAGGTATTCCATTTTGCGTTGTTCTCGATAGTAGAATATTTTAAATAAGTTGCATTTTCGTTGATATCTGTTAGTATATCATTTTTTTTAGATTTAAAATATGCAAAACGTTCTTTTATTAAAGTAAGAAAAGAAGGATCTTCAAACATTCTGGAAAACCATGTAACCTTTTTCTTTATCATAAAACCCTCATAATCTTGATTTCCGTTATAGTTGATATTACCTAAAGCAATATCAAAATCCCATAATGGTCCCATTTTAAGTTTTCCTCCTGGAACTATATTTAGATAACAGCTACTGTAAAAACAAGCGTCATTATTTTTTGTTATTTCATTGATCAAATACCAATCGACAAAGCTTGTTTTGTCAAAATAGTTTGCATAGCCTTCTTTTTCGTCTAAAAAATGACTTCCTAATAATGATTCTTCTGCTTTATTTACATAATTTGAGATCCATTTATAACGCTCTCCATCTTTTTCTATATCAGGATCTTTAACGCAAAAGAGTAGTTTTTTTGTTTTGAATGTAATATCTTCGGGAGACACTCTCTCTGGTTGATCTATTTCCATCAGATATCCATCATCTGTTACATTTACTCTTGAATCTGAAATCTTTATTTTTTCACATAATTGATAAGTTCCATAATATTCCTCATTCATAAACAACTCAACAAAATGTGTTCTTGGAGTCCACTCTAAGTTACTTATTCTTCCCATGAAGAAACTTGTCTCATTACGCAAACTTGTTTTATCTGTATAATTTGCTAATAATACCCATGATTTATCCTTGGGCTCTCCTAATAATGAGACTTTTTGGTCAAACTTTAAGGCATAGGGCTTTTTGGGTAATCCCCACGTTGAATTACCTCTTCCTTTGATGGTGACATTACTTTTGAATATCTCTCCTGAACGAGTATGTATATCTTCTATAATTCGGATATGAGCATTGATGTATTCATCTTTAGAAGTAATTTCTGTATCATTTTCTGTATTTATATATACGATAGGTAATCCGGTAAATGCATATATCAAAACTTTATATTCCTGTGTTTTCCCTTCTGTATCTCTTATTGTGATTTCTACAGGAGAGGAAAAATCAATATCATCTATTGCTTCAGGACTTTGTATGTATGCTTGTTTATTGGAAAATTCAATAGTGGGGATTAATTTTTTATTGGGAATTACATAAGGAATTAATGCAGAAATTGTTCCGTTTTCATTTATTGTTGCAGTAATATCAGCAAGGAGCAATTGAGGGTTTTTGGATGCTTCAAAAACAAAAGAGATAATACGAGGCTCTATATTATTAGCCGCCTTCTGGATGATTAGAATTGTTTGTGTAACGTCAGAATTTGGTACTCTAAATATGACTTTAGATATTCGTTCTACAGATGTAAGATTAGGATCACAGTTTAAACTTAGTATGTTGAGTCCTTCCGCCTTTGTGTTAGTAATAGTGGAATGTAACCACTCTTCTTTCTCGATCTCAATGTTTACTTCCATATTTGTTTGATAAAAAACATCGACAATGCTCTCTGTGTTTTCAATGAAATACTCTTTTTTAGGAATGTTGATTATAATTTCTAAATTTTCTTCTTTTTGGCATGATATTAACATCACAATAAGAAGTAATAGGAAATGTAATTTTTTCATAAGTACTATTTTAATTGTTTTTATTTAATAAAGAGAAAGGAGGTTTTGTATGTTCTGTACAAAGTTATGAAAAAAATGTTGACTTCGAGAAACTATTGATGAAAATATATGTGAAATATAGAAATCATTACAGATGACTATTAGCTTTATTACCATAATTATTGAATATTGGCTAATAATTTATAGCTACTTTTCTTTATTCTATTCTATTTTCCATATTTTATCCCTATCTTTGTACCGGATTTATGAAGAGACTTCGATACATACTGCTTGCTATGCTCTCCCTGTTGATTATTTACGCTGGGGTGGGAGTCTCTGTTGTCCATTACTGCTGTGTCGGTTGCGAAACTGCGCAGACTTGCTGCACCAGTGGTTGCCCTAAATGTAATAAAGCTCATCATCAGTCAGATAAATCATGTAAAGACGAAGGTTGTACAGCTACTATCTATAAAGTAGATTTGATGAAACATTCGTGCGAAGCCTCTGTTGCTGCGCCCGTGATACAACTTATCTGTGAATTGTTACCGGACTTCCAATTCCTTCCGTCTTTTAATAAATGGCAGGAAGTATCTTATGCTGTCCCTCCGCATCCTGTCAGTTCGCGGTATTATCTGGCTCTTTATTCAACTCTTCTTATTTAGCCAAAAGTATATAAGAAAGGTATACGTGTTGGTAGTGTTTCATAGTACTGCTTTCACTATTCCTTGTGTTTGTATCTTTAGGTTTCAGAATGTAAAACATCCCCATGTTCTTTATGAAAACATCCCCATGTTGTGTACTAAAACATCCGGGTGTTTTGTATAACAACATCCGGATGTTCTGATTTCTCATCTCATATGTTATACAGATAAGATATTGGTAAACAGAATGTAAAGAAGCCTGTAAATGTACGAATACAGAATGTACTTTTCATGCAACCGTGTTGCACAGGTTATTTTGTAAATTTGCACCATGAAATGAATTAATTTATATGAAATATGTATTTTTATTATTTACTCTCTTCACTTTCCATGCTTTACAGGCACAGGTGACGGGAATTGTAAAAGACAACACCGGAGAACCCATTCCCGGTGCCAATGTGTTTTGGATGAATACTACAAACGGTGTGACAACTACCGAAGAGGGCCGGTTCTCTATTTCCAAACCAGCTAAAAGCCATATGCTTGTCGTTAGCTTTATCGGTTTTGAGAATGACACAATTCATGTCAGCAGTAAGAATCAGGAACTTGATATAGTTCTTCACGAAGGTGTTGAATTAGGTGAGGTGAACATTGTAAGCCGGAAACTCGGTACGATGAAATTGCGAAACAGCGTGATGAATGAAGATATCATCAGCAGTGCTGAGCTGACACGTGCAGCCTGCTGTAATCTTGGCGAAAGCTTTGTTACTAATCCCTCAGTAGATGTCAGCTATTCGGATGCTGCAACGGGAGCCAAGCAGATAAAGTTACTGGGACTCTCGGGTATGTATGTACAGATGATGACGGAAAATATTCCTAATTACAGGGGGGCTGCTGCACCCTACGGTCTGGGATATGTGCCCGGCCCGTGGATGCAGAGTATCCAAGTTAGCAAAGGTAGTTCTTCGGTAAAAAATGGCTATGAGTCTATCACCGGGCAGATCAATGTAGAGTTCAAGAAACCTCAGCTCCCGGAGGCGGACTGGGTATCGGCCAATCTGTTTGCCAGTAGTACGAGCCGTTATGAAGCCAATGCTGATGCAACGATAAAACTCTCCAAACGGTGGAGTACTTCACTGCTGGCACATTATGAAAATGAAACAAAAGCACATGATGCAAATGATGATGGCTTTGCCGATATTCCCCGGGTAGAGCAGTATAATTTGTGGAACCGTTGGGCGTATATGGGCGATCACTATGTCTTTCAGGCAGGTATCAAGGGATTATCTGAACGTCGTAACAGCGGGCAGGTCAGTCATGGGAAAGAACCGGCACATGATCTTTATGAAATAGGTATTAAAACGGATCGTTACGAAGCTTTCACCAAGAATGCTTATATATTTAATAAGGAGAAGAATACCAATCTTGCCCTTATCCTCCAAGGGACGATTCACAATCAGGATGCTACCTATGGTCTTAAACTCTATGATGTGGATCAGAGTAATGTGTATGCTTCTCTGCTTTTTGAGACGGAGTTCAGTAAGCAACACAGCCTTTCTACCGGATTGAGTTTCAATTATGATGGATATAATCAACATTATCGCCTGACCAACGATGCAGGGCAGGGATTGACAAAGGCTTTGGTAAAAGAATCTGTTCCCGGAGCATATATTCAGTACACATTTAATTTGAATGATAAATTGATGCTTATGGGTGGACTTCGCGGAGATCATAGCAGTAAATATGGTTTCTTTGTAACTCCCCGTGCGCACATCAAATATAATCCGAATGAGTATGTCCATTTTCGGCTTTCAGCTGGAAAAGGCTATCGCACCAATCATGTACTGGCAGAGAACAATTATCTGCTTGCCAGCAGCAGGAAGGTAAAGATAGCTGATCATCTTAATCAGGAAGAAGCCTGGAATTATGGAGCAAGTGTTTCAACCTATATTCCTTTATTTGGTAAGACTTTGAATATTAATGCGGAATATTATTACACTGATTTCCTGAAACAGGTTGTTGTGGATATGGATACAGACCCCCATGAAGTGTCATTCTACAATCTGGACGGACGTTCTTACTCACAAGTGTTGCAATTGGAAGCGAACTATCCGCTTTTCAAGGGTTTCACCCTGACGGTTGCTTATCGTCTGACAGATGCAAAGACAACTTATAACGGGAAGTTATTGGAGAAACCTCTGACCAGTAAGTATAAAGGACTTTTGACGGCCTCTTATCAAACGCCACTTGGATTGTGGCAATTTGATGCAACGTTGCAGTTGAACGGTGGGGGAAGGATGCCGAATCCATATACACTTGCTGATGGTAGTCCGTCATGGGAGGCGCGCTATGGCAGCTTTGAGCAACTGAGTGCACAAGTGACGCGTTATTTCCGTCGTTGGTCTGTCTATGTGGGTGGGGAGAACCTGACAAACTTTAAACAACAGAATCCGATTATAGATGCCGCTAATCCATGGGGAGAAAATTTTGATTCGACCATGATATGGGGGCCAATGCATGGAGCAAAGGCGTATATAGGGGTTCGTTTTAATTTACCGAGAATGTAGAAGAGAGTAGTTAAGTAGTCAAAGTAGTTAAGTAGTAAGTAGCAGAGTGCTAACGTTATCCTGCCATATACATTTTAACTACCTCTACTTACTACTTAACTACTTTGACTACTTAACTACTAAAAAAAACAGTTTATGAAAACAAGAAGAATGGTAGCTGCTCTAGCAGTAGCTTTATTGAGTGTGACAGCCGTTATGGCAAAAGATATCCGTACGGCAGTGTTTAAAGTATCGCAGATGCATTGTGAAAATTGTGAACGAAAAGTGAAAGATAACATCAAGTTTGAGAAGGGAGTAAAAGAGTTCTCTACAGACTTGAAAACGAAAACCGTTTCTATCACTTATGACGCTGACAAGACAAATGTAGAGAAACTGAAAGCTGGATTTAAGAAGTTTAATTATGAAGCTGAGTTTGTGAAAGAAGCAAAGCAGGCAGAAAAGAAGTAATTGAACAAACGTCCCGGAGAGATTGTTTTAATAGTGATGAGTAAGTAGTGATAAGTGATTAGCAAGCTACGCTGTATGCCGTATGGCACTTATCACTCATCGCTTATCACTACTCACTTATCACTATTCACTAATCGCTAATTAATAATATTATGAGTACTATTACAAAGAAAGCGTTTCCTGTGCTGAACATGCACTGTGCAGGATGTGCTAATAATGTTGAAAAGACAGTTCGCAAGTTGCCGGGTATTGTAGATGCTTCGGTCAATCTTGCTACCAATACGCTCTCTGTCTCATATGAAGCCGACAAACTGACTCCCGGAGAAATTCGTGCCGCTGTATTGTCCGGTGGTTATGACCTTATAATAGAAGAGGGTAATCTTAAAGAAGAACGAAAGGAAGAGGCGCAACAGCAACACTACCGAAAGCTGAAGATGCAGGTTATCGGAGCTTGGATATTTGCAGTCCCTATGCTGTTTCTTTCTATGGTTTTTATGCATGTACCATACTCAAATGAACTGCAATTGTTACTCACTCTTCCGGTGATGATACTTTTTGGTGGTTCATTCTATACGGGTGCCTGGAAGCAAGCCAAACAGGGGCGTAGCAATATGGATACTTTAGTAGCGCTGAGTACCTCTATTGCATTTCTGTTTAGTGCATTTAATACTTTCTTTCCCGAATTCTGGTATAGCCGGGGACTGGAACCACATGTTTATTATGAGGCCTCCGTTGTTATCATCGCTTTTGTATTGACAGGTAAGTTAATGGAAGAACGTGCCAAAGGTAATACTTCAACTGCTATCAAAAAACTGATGGGATTACAACCCAAAGTAGCGCGTATCGTGCGTAATGGCATTGAAGAAGAAGTTTTAATCGACCAGTTACAGGTAGGTGATCTTGTGGTGGTCCGTCCCGGCGAACAGATTCCTGTGGATGGGATTCTTGCCGAAGGAGAATCTTTTGTAGACGAAAGTATGATAAGTGGCGAGCCGATTCCTGTTGAAAAGAAACAAGGCGACAAGGTGCTTGCCGGAACAATCAATCAACGAGGTTCTTTTATAATAAAGGCTTCACAGGTAGGAAGTGAGACGGTACTGGCCCGTATTATCCGCATGGTACAAGAGGCCCAGGGAAGCAAGGCACCTGTACAGCGTATCGTTGACCGTGTAACGGGAATTTTCGTTCCTGTGGTTCTTGGTATTGCCATACTTACCTTTGTGCTTTGGCTGGTAATAGGTGGAACAGAATACTTCTCATACGCCATGCTTTCTGCAGTTTCGGTATTGGTAATTGCCTGTCCGTGTGCTTTGGGACTTGCCACACCTACCGCACTTATGGTAGGTATTGGCAAAGCTGCCAGTCAGCACATTCTGATAAAAGATGCGGTGGCTTTGGAGCAGATGCGCAAGGTCGATGTAGTGGTACTTGACAAAACCGGGACATTGACAGAAGGGCATCCTACCGTAAGCGGGTGGTTATGGGCACAAACGCAGGAAGAGTGTTTCAAGAATGTTCTTCTGGCTGCTGAAATGAAATCAGAACATCCCCTTGCCGGGGCTATTGTCACCTCTCTGCAGGATGAGGAAAAGGTTGTTCCTGCACCACTTGAAAGTTTTGAAAGTATTACAGGAAAAGGGGTGAAGGTGGTTTATGAAGGCGATCTGTTCTGGGTAGGTAGCCACAAGTTACTTAAAGATTTCGATGCTATTGTTACGGATGTAATGGCAGATATGCTTGTGCAATATGAATCCGAAGGAAACGGAATCATTTATTTTGGCCGTGAGAATCAGTTATTGGCTATTATTGCTGTTACAGATGCAATAAAATCTACCTCTTCCGAAGCTGTGAAGGAACTGAGACGCCAAGGTATTGATATTTGTATGCTGACAGGTGACGGACAACGTACGGCTTTGGCGGTAGCCGGGAAATTGGGTATAGACCGTTTTATTGCAGATGCTTTGCCGGATGACAAAGAGGACTTTATCCGTGAGTTGCAATTACAGGGAAAGACTGTAGCAATGGTGGGTGATGGAATTAATGATTCGCAGGCACTGGCTCTGGCGGATGTCAGTATAGCCATGGGCAAGGGAACGGATATTGCAATGGATGTGGCTATGGTTACTCTGATGACTTCTGATTTGCTGTTGCTTCCGAAAGCATTTAACTTATCCCGGCAGACTGTGAGACTTATTCATCAGAATCTGTTTTGGGCATTTATTTATAATCTCATAGGCATTCCTATTGCTGCCGGCATACTCTTTCCATTGAATGGATTATTACTGAATCCGATGCTTGCAAGTGCTGCTATGGCATTCTCAAGTGTGAGTGTAGTATTAAATTCATTGAGTTTGGGAAGGAGGAAATGATTTTAGAGTTATAATTTATGAAGTGTGATTTATTATACTGCTTTATTGGAGTTTTAATATAGTTCATGCTTCATAAATCATAATTCTCTTTTATCTTTGTCTTTATGAAAACGATTGTAATTGATTGGAATCTTATCCCGTATGCCGAAGCCTGGCAACGGCAGACTGAATATTTTGACACCCTTGTCCGGGCCAAACAAAACGGAGAAGAGTATGAGAACTGCATAATTCTGTGTGAACATCCTCCTGTTTATACTTTGGGACGTAGCGGAAAAGAAAATAATATGCTTTTGAGTGAAGCACAGTTAGAAAAGATTGGTGCTACACTTTACCATATTGATCGCGGTGGAGATATAACTTATCATGGTCCGGGACAGTTGGTTTGCTATCCTATTCTTAATCTTGAAGAGTTTGATCTCGGATTGAAAGAATACGTACATTTACTGGAAGAAGCCGTTATTCGTGTTTGTGCTTCTTATGGCATCACTGCCGGAAGGCTGGAGAAAGCAACTGGAGTGTGGTTGGAAGGAGATACTTCCCGCGCCCGTAAGATTTGTGCGATAGGAGTGAGGAGTAGCCATTATGTCACAATGCATGGACTGGCGTTGAATGTAAATACCGATTTGCGTTATTTCAGCTATATACATCCCTGTGGGTTTATAGATAAAGGCGTTACTTCACTGCGTCAGGAACTGGGATTTGAGATCCCGATGTCCGAAGTGAAGCAACGCCTTGAACTTGAAATAAAGAGCCTGCTTACGCGATCTTGAATTCGTTATTTCAGAGCTTTAGCGATAGCCTTTTCAACCATTGGCTGCATGATTTCATATCCTTTCTTATTGGGATGTACGCCATCTTTTGACAAATCAGCAGGTAATCCATTTCTCTCATCAGCCATTGCGGAGAAGTAATCCAGATAGATAAATTTATTCTTTTCTGCATAAGCTTTAATCCATTTGTTCAGTTCAGGAATCTTCACATTAGGTTCCATACCCGGACACCAGGGATAATCAAAAGCGGGAAGTACAGAGCAGAGGATTACTTTAATGCCATTCGCTTTGGCAAGCTGGGCCATAGATGCCAGATTATCTTCTATCATTTCAAGGGTAGAAGGGCCTGTATTTCCTGCTATATCATTTGTTCCGGCAAGTATCACTACTACCTTCGGCTGTAAGTCAATCACATCCTGACGGAAGCGAATCAACATCTGCGGAGTAGTTTGTCCGCTAATACCACGATTGATATAAGGGCGGTCTTTGAAAAACTCCGGGCAGTTGTGAAGCCATCCGATTGTAATGGAATTACCCATAAATACGACGCGTTTTTCTCCTTTTGCAGGAGCACCCAGTGCTGCGTTGTCTTTCTGGAACTGTTTTAAGTTAGCCCAATCCTGTGCGACAATGTTGCCACTCATAAGGAACAGGCTGATAAGTAAAAGATAAATTGTTTTCATTTTCTTTGTCGTTTTCATCATTGTTTTTATTTTTTCATTCTGATTACGCGTATTCCTGTCCAACTGTTGTTACGGTCGAGCAGGCGACTCAGTGCAAGTTTTTCTACTAATACTTTTCCTTTTGAAGAAGAGGCATGAAGCAGACATAGATTACCTTTTATATAAATGGCAATTCCCATATGAGCCACATCCAGTCCCGGGGTGTTTGTAGTAATGGCGATGATGTCTCCGTTTTTAATCCAGGGAAGTCCCGTTACGGGTAATGCATCTTTGGGTAACCAATGAACTTCGTGTCCTGTCAACGCTTTTTCATAACCTGCCATTTTACTGACATTGGCCGGGGAATTAGCAAGTTGTTTATACTGTTGCGGATGAGTAGACATGTACGAGAGAGATAATTTCTGTGTATATGGGCTATTGGCAGCGGTTACATCTTCCATGATTCCTTCGCGTACTCCGTTGTTTATCCAGTCGGCAATGTAGTGCAAACGTGAAGTGTATCCGTCAATCTTTCCGCCGCGATACCGGATACGTTGCAGGTTCTCTGCGAAATCACCTTCACGCATATCTTTATCCTGGGTGGGGCAGAGAGACATGGCAAGCACATATTCTACAAGAGTGGTGCAGTCTACTTCGTCGCAATTGATAATAAGATCTTCTTCGTCATCCATTTCCAGCGTGTGGGCAGAGTATGGAGTATCGATGAATGTCTGGGCATTGGTTAGCATAAGATTGGTTTCCTGTTGCGCTGCAACCGGGCCACCCAGTAAACAGGTGGCCAGTAAAAATGAACTGATTGTTTTCATTATTAATATTGATAAATTAAGTTTCTGAAATCGGTTTTACGACCGAAAGGAACCAGTGTAAAGCCATATTCAACAACATTCTGTACACCGGTACGAATCAGATAAGGCTCGTGTGCAAGTGCTCCCCAGCTATTATCACCACCGACACCCATCATGCGGTAATCAATAAAGAGATCTACCATCTTTTCCGGTTTCGGATCAGTGAGATGACGGTGGTTGGTTTCGGCTGTACGCGGGGCAGCGTTGTGCAAATCGTCTCCGCTATCAAGGGTTTCGAGTGGATAGTTTGAGGCGTTCATTTCGAAAGTACGGTCGGCTACAAGGAGCAATCCTGCACCGGATTTATTGGTAAGTGCACACCAGTAAATATCTGTGCGGTGATTGTTTTCCTGTGGGCGAATGTAGGGTTCGTACATCTTTTTGATAGGAGTGGAGTATTCACCAAAGAACTGTGAGGTACGGCGGTCGCGATAGTTTTCTTCTGGTCCGCGTCCGTAGTAAGTAAGTGTGGTGAATGTTTCCGGCATTTGCATACGCAGGCCGATACGTGGAATCATCGGAGTCTTTTCATTGGCTGCCACAAAGCGGTTATCTACCTTTATTACTCCGTTTGTGTAAATTTTGTAAATAATATCCCAAGTTGCGTCAGTTTGCGGGAATTGGTAAGTACAGGTCACTTCTCCGTTACAGGCATTGAAAGAGGCAGCCGTTATATCCTGATAACTTACTTCTTTCCATACTCCCAGTTTGCGTGGCAATCCTGCACCATAATCATTGTCAATCGGTGCACGCCAGAAGTTAGGATGTAATCCTTGTCCGTTGAGAATGTACTCTGCTCCGTTGTACTGGTAAGAGACGAGCAGTCCACTCTTCTTATTGAAAACAGCCTTGAAGTTCTTTCCTGAATAGATAACCTGTGTATCTGTTTCCTTCATGGGTGCAGCTTCTTGCTGAGCCACTTTGTCTTTGTGGAAAGTATAGATGTAGTTCTGTTCACGGGCTATTACTGTACCTGCCGGAAGGAATGGTTCCGGAGTGCGGACGGTAGCATAAAATTCGATGCGTACATCGCCGGTATTGGTTTGTGTCTGCGGGATACCTTTCAATTGTACGGTTACCGTCTCGCCCGGCGCTCCACTGACCTGGAATTTATCTGTATATATCTCATTTCCGTGATCGCGAATAATGTAGTGATAATCGTATTTATTCAGATTGGTAAAGCTGAAATCATTGCGTAAATCGACTGTTCTCTTGTCTTTGTTGAAGTTGATAAACTTGATATTCTGATACACTTTACCCATTTCCGTAGTATGCGGTTTCACAGTCCGGTCCGGATAAACAACGCCATTGATACAGAAATCTCCGTCGGAAGGAGTACCAAAGGCACCGTAATCACCACCATAGGTCCAGTATTTACGTCCGTTGGCAGTTTTCTCTGCAAAGCCTTGATCTACCCAATCCCAAATGCAACCACCTTGTAAGAGCGGATATTTCTCAATGATGTCCCAGTATTCTTGGAAATTACCCAGACTGTTTCCCATAGCATGTGCGTATTCACACAAAATGAGCGGGCGGGTATGTTTCGGATCCTTTGCGTATTTCTCGATGTCGGCAGGCCGTGTGTACATCGGACAGTAGATATCCGAATTCCATTCCAGGTGTGCCTGTTCGTATTGTACCGGACGACTATCGAGTTCTTTCAGTGCACTATAAGTCTTGTAGAAGTTAACACCGTTTCCGGCCTCATTTCCCAATGACCACACAATCACCGAAGGATGGTTTTTATCACGTTCGTACATGTTGATGGTACGGTATACGTGTGCATCCATGAATAGACGGTTGTTGGCCAAAGTACCACCTACTTCGCGATTATATCCCATTCCGTGAGATTCGATATTGGCTTCATCAATCACATAGATTCCATATTCATCACATAGTTCGTAAAAACGTTCTTGTTGTGGATAGTGGCAGGTACGGACGGTGTTTACGTTGTACTTCTTCCAGAGTTCGAAGTCTTTCAACATCAGCTCTTCAGTGACGTAATGTCCGGTGTGTTCATCGTGTTCGTGTACATTTACACCTTTTACGAGAATTGGTTTACCATTGACACAAAGCTGGTTGTTTTTCATTTCCACGCTACGGAAACCTACTTTCACACTGGTTGCTTCCATTACCTCACCACCTTCGGGTTTCTTCAGGCTGATAACGAGGGTGTATAGGTAGGGAGTTTCAGCTGTCCATTGTTTGGGGTTTTTGATGATATTGTCATCAAAAACAAATTCGTTCAGGCTTTGAGAGATGCCCGGAGCAGGCATTGCCTTTACAGCATAGTCTGAAGTAGCTACCTGTTGTCCGTCTTTATCAAGAAGTTTGTAAGAGATAACATATGAAGGATAAACCGGCTTGCCACTATTGGCTATTTTAATTTTGAATTTCAGGATACCGTTTTTGTAGTCAGCATCCAACGGGCTTTCCACTTTAAAGTCTGCAATACGGAGCTGGGGTTGTGCATAGAGATAGACATCTCTCTCAAAGCCACTCAATCGCCAGAAGTCCTGGCACTCCAGATAGTTGGCATCCGAAAAGCGGTGAATTTGTACGGCAAGCACATTCTTACCAGGTTTCACCTGCTTCGTGATGTTGAACCGGGCAGGAGTTTTTGCATCTTTATTCATTCCAATGAATACTCCGTTCAGGTAGTAGAATGCTGCACCTTTGGTTCCGTCGGCACTGAGGAATATTTCTTTTCCATCCCAGTTGGCAGGGAGGTTAAAGTCACGGCGATAGGTACCTGTCGGGTTCCATTCTTCCGGTACATACGGAGGATTGGGTTTATTCCAGTAGGGAGCATAGCCCGGTGAACAAAACTCATAAGTGGTATTTACGTAGATCGGAATCCCGAAACCCTGTCGTTCCCAGTTGCCGGGAACTTCAATATCTGCCCAGTCGCTTACATTTTTCTCAGGAAGCATAAAGTCTGTAGGGCGGGTGGAAAAGCTGTCTACATAGTTGAATTTCCATTTACCATTCAGCGAGAGGCGGAAAGTACCATCTTTGCGGTTGTTTACGGTTGCATCTTTTTCGTTGGTGTACGATGTGAAAGTACTGCGGGGAGTTTCACGGTTGATACTGGTTAGTTTGGGGTCGGTTATCTGCTTGTAACGATCCCCCTGGGCTGTGGAGCTCAGGGGGAGGATTACGAAACATGCAACCATTAATAGGTTTTTCATGAAAATAGTTTTTATATCGTTACTTGAGAAATATTACTTCACTTTTATCGAAGCTTTGATAAAATAAAGAATCAACAGGGCATAAGCACCTAGAGCGAGTACCTGCGACCAGGTATTATTCAGCCAGGCATCATTCACTAAATTGATACCACCAAAACGCATCGCTGCACTTACAACACCCATTAATGCACCACCGGCAATGAAACCGGAAGCAAGTAACGTACCTTTTTCGCCACGTTCAGTGTTCAGTGAAGTGTCTTTGCTGCGGCTGGTCACATACCAGTTAATGGCTCCACCTACTACCAAAGGCACATTCAGCTCCAACGGGATAAACATACCCAATGCAAAAGCAAGAGCAGGAATCTTACAGAGTGTCAGAATGATAGCTAATACCGCACCGATGCCGTAAAGCAACCAGGGTGCACCTACACCACTCATCAGTGGTTCGATAACGGCTGCCATAGCATTTGCCTGTGGTGCAGCCAGCGCTCCGCTTGTGAAACCATATGTTTTATTCAGGATAATCATGACTCCGCCTACCGTAGCAGCCGAAACAATTGTTCCTAAGAATTTCCATGCCTCCTGTTTGGCAGGAGTACTTCCCAGCCAGTAACCAATTTTCAGGTCGGTAATGAAACCACCTGCCATGGACAAGGCTGTACATACTACACCACCCATCACCAACGCAGCTACCATACCCGAAGGACCTTTCAATCCTACAGCTACCATTACAACAGAAGCCAGAATAAGCGTCATCAGTGTCATACCCGAAACAGGGTTAGTACCAACAATTGCGATTGCATTGGCGGCCACTGTAGTAAACAGGAAAGAGATACCTGCCACCAGTACGATAGCCACTATTGTATGTACCAGATTACCCTGCATCACGTCAAAGTAGAAGAACAGGAAAATAAGAATCAGTGTGATGATAGAGCCGATAGCGATAATCTTCATAGAAAGGTCACGCTGTGTACGAATAATGTTTTTCTCAACATTCCCTTTGCCGCCCATCTCTTTGGCAGCCAACCCGACAGCACTTCTGATAATGCTCCATGATTTGATAATACCGATAACGCCAGCCATAGCAATACCACCGATACCGATACTTTTTGCGTAGTATTTGAATATCTCTTCGGGAGTCATCATACTTACGGTGTTAGTGATTTCCGGGTTCCATGCATTCAGCACGCTATCTCCCCAAAACATTGATATACCTGGTACAATAACCCACCATACTACCAGTGAACCGGCACAAATGATAGATGCATATTTTAATCCGACGATGTATCCCAGACCTAATACGGCAGCACCTGTATTTACTTTGAATACCAATTTGGCTTTCTCTGCCAGCATTTCACCGACACTGCATACACGGGTGGTAAAGTTTTCATTCCACCAGCCGAAAGTAGCTACAATGAAGTCGTACAAACCACCGATCATACCTGCCATTAATAATGGTTTGGCTTGGCTGCCTCCTTTTTCACCGGATATGAGTACCTGTGTGGTTGCTGTAGCCTCCGGGAAGGGGTATTTGCCATGCATATCACTAACAAAATATTTACGGAAAGGGATAAGAAACAAAATGCCCAATACACCACCCAACAGCGAACTGATGAATACCTGCATGAAAGTAACCGTCATCTCCGGATATTTAACTTGCAGAATGTACAAAGCGGGGAGTGTAAAGATGGCTCCGGCTACGATAACACCCGAACAAGCACCGATAGACTGGATAATCACATTTTCTCCTAATGCATTTTTGCGTTTTGCCGCGCCGGAAACACCTACCGCAATGATAGCAATAGGAATGGCAGCTTCGAATACCTGACCTACTTTCAGCCCCAGGTAGGCAGCGGCTGCCGAAAAAAGGATGGCCATGGTGATACCCCAAGTGACTGACCAGAAGTTTACTTCCGGATAATTTTTACCGGGACTCATCAGAGGGTTGTATACTTCGCCCGGTTTTAATTCTCTAAACGCATTCTCGGGCAAGCCGGTGAATTTGTCTTCTTCTTGTTTCATAGTTTCTATATAAATATTTAATGTGTTTAATTATGTATTCTGTAAATATGCATCAAAGAAAGCAAAAAAAAAGGAGAATCGAAAGATTCTCCTTACTGTTGTTGTCTATTTTTTCTCATTTAGCATCTTTTGCTGTCATATTACCTTCAATGTACAAACGCATCATTTCTGTTTTTGCATTTGTGCGAAGAGTAATTGACTTCTTGAAGTGTCCGGGGTATTTACCCGTTCCGTTGTATGTCACCTTGATTGTTCCTGTTTTTCCTGGAAGAATCGGTTCTTTTGTATAGTCGGGCACTGTACATCCGCAAGATGCTACAGCTTGATGAATAACCAAAGGAGCATCGCCGATATTGGTGAAAGTAAATACACAAGATACAACCGGATTGTTTTCTGAGAATGTTCCGAAATCATGAGTGGTTTTGTCAAACTTAATGTCGGCAGTTTGAGCAGATGCATAACTGATTCCCATTACCAACATTGCAACGAATAATGCTATTTTTTTCATATTCATTTCCTTTTTATGGTTTATGAATGACAAAGGTAGAGCTTTTTTTTAAAAATAATGCCGTATCTTTGCGAAATAGTATTAAAAAAAGACGAACAATAGCTTATGAATAGTAGAAGTATCATTTTTATAGCTTTTATTTTATTGCTGTGTGCATCTTGTGGAAAAGAAAAAGAGATGACACTTTCCGGTTTGGATGTACGGGACTTTCAGACGGAAGTAGACGGACAACTGACAAATTTGTATGTGCTTAAAAATCAGAATGGAATGGAGGTTTGCATTACAAACTATGGTGGGAGGGTAGTTTCGTTAATGGTACCGGACCGTAATGGAAAAATGGAGGACATCGTATGTGGATATCCTACTATTGCTGAGTATCTCGCTAAAAAACAGAACTTTGGTGCTACCATCGGACGATATATCGGTAGAATCATGTATTCTACTTTTACGTTGGATTCTATTACATATCATCTTGTTCCTAATACCGGAGAACATTGCGCTCACGGAGGAGATCCGGGCTTTGCTTCTAAAATATGGCAGGCAGAACAGCTGGATGAAAATGCACTGAAATTAAGTTTGTTTTCTCCGGATGGGGAGAATGGATTTCCCGGTAATTTGCAGGTACATGTTATTTTTGTGGTGACCAATGACAATGAACTGGATATTCATTACGAAGCGGAAACAGATAAACCTACTGTTATTAATCTGTCACATCACTCTTTCTTTAATATCTCCGGTGATTTCGATACGACAGTTGAAGACCAGTCTCTTTATATCAATGCGGATATGTATACTCCTTATGATTCGTTGAAATGTGTTACGGGAGAGATCTTACCGGTAGCGGGAACACCTTTTGATTTTACCACTCCTCATTTAATTGGTGAGCGTATTAATGAAAATGTAATGCAACTGAATATAGTGAAAGGATATGATCATAATTGGGTGCTGAATACGAACGGAGATGATACGAAGCTGGCGGCTCGTCTGGTAGATGCTAAAAGCGGACGTAGTATGGAGGTTTATACTACAGAACCTGGATTGCAGGTATATACGGCAAACGGATTGCGTGGTGCAATGGTAGGAAAGAAGGGGATTGCTTATCAGAAGCGTACGGCCGTTTGTCTGGAGACGCAACATTTTACGGATAGTCCTAATAAGCCACAATTCCCGTCCACAGTACTTCGTCCCGGAGAAAAATATTACAGTCATTGTGTGTATCGTTTCGGAGTAGTAGATTAAGAGTAAAAGTCTACGTTCGTCCTGTGTTTCCATTCACCAACTATCGCCTGATGCACTTCCCCGTGCGGGAAACATAACTTTCCATGAATTTTGGCTAATAAAAAAGTGCCGGTTGCATATTAACCAAATGCAATCGGCACTTTCTGTAAATCCCATTGACACTTTTTCTGTTTGTCAATGGTTTATTTCTTCAATGCAAACCCCAACATCATTCCGTCATAACTGTCTGCCAGTGAACTGATTGTTTTAAGAGTTGTACTACTACTTTTACTTGATATAAATGCAATCAGTTTCAGTAGTTTGTCAGAGTTGAACAGCAGGTCCATATTAGTACTTGTACAGTTTACCTTTGCATTCATATTCAGCAACTTGAAGTATCTTAGATGTACAACTTTGTCTGTCGCATCATATGAATAAGTTCCGGTCATGGTACGTTTTCCTACTGTACTTGTAAAAGTACTGTCCGCATTGAAAGTAAAGCTGACCTGTCCGTCTTTGATACCGACTTTTGCCAACTGTTCGTCCAATTTCTTTTCTGCAATGGACGCCGCTGCTGCACCACCTGCCTTCTGTAACAGGTTATCTGATTCGAATTCAATAGCCGAACCACTATATGTCCAGGTTCCGGTCATATCTATCGTTTGATTACCGGTTACGGCATTTACGACTTTTTCAATGTTGTCTTTGTTAAATAAATCTTTCCATGATTGTGCTTGTACATTCGTTGTAACAAGCAATAAAGCTGACACGACTGTCAGCGATAAAACATACTTTTTCATTCTACTTTGTCTATTTTGAATTAACTTCTTTATTGATACTTTCTATATAATCCAATATTTCCGTGCGTCCCATCCGGTCTTCCGAAGAGGATACAAAATAGGGGGGAAGTTCTTCCCACTGTTTGCGAAGTTCGCGTATGTATGCGTTGATATTCATCTTTAAGCGTCCACCTTTCAATTTATCTGCTTTGGTAAATATAATGGAAAATGGTATTCCGTTTTCGCCCAACCATTCCATAAATTCCATATCTATTTTCTGTGGTTCCAGACGGGAGTCTATCAGCAGAAAGAGATTTGTCATCTGTTCACGTTCCAGGATATAGTCTTCGATGATGGTACGAATCTGTTCCTGACCTTTCATTCCGCGACGGGCATAACCGTAACCCGGAAGATCGACGATGTACCAGCTATCATTGATTAGGAAGTGATTGATAAGCATTGTTTTTCCGGGAGTAGCCGATGTCATAGCCAGCCCCTTCCGGCCAGTCAGCATATTAATAAGGCTGGATTTACCCACATTGGAGCGTCCGATGAAAGCATACTCAGGAAGGCGCCCGGCCGGACATTTCTTTACGTCCGTATTACTAATGATAAATTCAGCGTTTGATATTTCCATATTCTTTATTAATTATTTCATTTGAAGATAAAGCGTACATCCCTGCAAAAGTAAGTATTCCGTTCAACATTAGCAACTCATACCCGAACTTATATCCATACCTCTGCATTGCGAAACAATCGAGAGCATAGCATATCAATGGAGAAGCTACTGCTATAAACGGCACCCACCGATCTCGGGTGGTTCTGCGTGTAAATAGTCCGAAAGCAAACATACCCAATAACGGGCCATACGTATAGGAAGCGATGATATAGATAGCATCGATTACACTTTTATTGTTGAGTGCTTCTACCAGGCAGATGAAGAGAATGAGTATCACAGATAATATGATGTGTACTCTCCCACGTTGTTGCCGGGCTACTTCTTCTGTATCTTTATTGGTGTCAAGAAGGTCTACACATACACTGGTAGTCATTGCAGTCAGTGCGGAATCGGAATTACTGAATGCCGCTGCAATGATACCGATTGTAAAGAGTATAAGTACTGTTTGCCCCAGATATCCTTGTGTGGTAAACATCGGAAGTATATCGTCATTCACTTCCGGGAGGATAAGGCTCATTTGTCCTGCCAATATCAACAGAAGTATCCCTAAACAAAGAAACAGGAGATTCAGCGGGATAAAAGAGAACCCGTAACAATACATATTCTTTTGTGCCTCGCGCAGGTTTTTACAGGAAAGATTTTTCTGCATCATGTCTTGATCCAACCCTGTCATCACAATTACAATGAAAATGCCACTCAGGAATTGCTTGAAAAAATTCTGTCGTGACATCCAGTCATCAAATACGAATATACGGCTATGTGGGTTATTACTGATAAGCTGTATTATGCTGTTTTCTCCTAAATCCAACTTTTGTATGGTAATATAGATGATGCAGATTAATGCTGCTATCAGACAGAAGGTTTGTAAAGTGTCTGTCCAGACAATTGTTTTTATACCACTTTTATGCGTATATATCCAAACCAGTGTCACTGAACCGGCAGCAATCATCCAAAAGGGTATATCCATGCTACCGAATACATATGTATGAAGAATGAGGCAAACCAGATACATTTTGGCAGCTGTACCCAGCATACGGGACAGTAAGAAAAAGAAAGAACCTGTACGGTAAGTTCGTGGTCCGATTCGTGTGCCGAGATAACTGTAGATACTTGTCAGATTGAGCCGGTAATATAAGGGAAGTAACACGTGTGCTACCACCAGATAACCGAAGAAAAAGCCGAAAACTGTTTGCATATACGTCATGTCCATACTTCGCACCATACCAGGTACAGATACAAAGGTCACTCCCGATATGCTGGCACCGATCATCCCGAAAGAGACGATATACCATGGTGACCGATTCTCTCCCCGGAAGAATGCGGCATCCGAACCGCTTCTTTTTCCCCTTCCGGTAAGGCGGGCTATCAGTAGCAGTACTGCAAAGTAGCATATAATAGTGACAAGTATTCTCATAACGGGCACAAAGGTACGATTTATTTTGCAATTCACGTGACGGGTTTTTTCTATCTGCAAATAATAAGTATCTTTGCACTGAATAATAGATTCAGTTAGAAATATATGAACCAACAATATCCTTCTGTACTGCTTGAAAAGGCAGTCGGAGAGTTCTCCAAACTTCCCGGAATAGGACGAAAGACTGCTATGAGACTGGTGCTTCACCTGCTGCGGCAAGATAGCGCTACCGTTGAAGCTTTTGGAAACTCAATTATCACATTGAAACGCGAGGTGAAGTATTGCCATGTATGTCATAATATATCCGATACAGATACCTGCCAGATTTGCGCCAATCCCGCCCGTGATGCTTCAACAATCTGTGTGGTAGAGAATATCCGGGATGTAATGGCGGTAGAGGGAACTCAGCAATTCCGTGGATTATATCATGTGCTGGGAGGTGTTATCTCACCTATGGATGGAGTAGGACCCAGTGATCTTCAGATAGATAGCCTTGTGCAACGTGTGGCAGACGGTGGAATAAAAGAAGTTATACTTGCCTTGAGCACTACCATGGAAGGAGATACGACCAATTTTTATATCTACCGTAAGCTCGAAAGAATGGGTGTTAAGTTGAGTGTACTTGCCCGTGGTGTTTCTATAGGTGATGAGTTGGAGTATACTGATGAAGTGACACTGGGACGAAGCATTGTTAACCGGACGGTATTTACAGGAACTGTATAGGAAAAAATGAAATTGAATTATGGAAGAACTAATACGAAAAACTCTTTTGAATTTAAAAATAGAATATACCCTTTTCTGGGGGCTTCCTTTGATAGTCGTTTTACTGGGTGAATGTGATCATGAGTGGGTGGGGCTTTATGCTGATAATTTCGGAGCTTCCTATCTGGCAGAAACAATCGGAATACTGTTGGCTGCAGCTTGTGTACCATTGGCATTAAAATTATTTTCATGGGTTCTGACTAAGAAAATAGATGTAGTCTCTTTTCCGGAAGCTTTGCGCCTGTATTTCAGATGGAGTAGTGTACGCTTGTTAATTTTGGAGGTTGCGGTTATCATTAATATTTTTACATATTATCTGACTTTAAGCAATACAGGACTGCTTTGCGCGTTAATAACTTTAACAGCTTCCTTATTTTGCATTCCTGGTGAGAAGCGTTTACGTGAAGAACTACATATAAATAAGGGAGATTCTATTTAAAATCAAAGAAAGATGAGAGCATGAAACTTACTTTTTTAATACCTCCTGTACTTGACAATAAGAATCCGGCTGAACGTACTGCCGGTTGTACCCGTGTGGTTTATCTTGCACCTAATATTTATGAACTGACTGTTGTCGCTTTACTTGAAAAAGAAGGCTTTGATGATATCCATTATCGTGATTTTGTCTACAAACGTGAGTCTCGTGAGATCTTCTCCGATTTTCTGAAAAACGATACTAGTGATATATATTATATTTGGGCTGTTAATCTCTCCATTGAAAATGATTTATTGGCATTGGAACTGATTCGAAAGAATAATCCGAAAGCCTATGTTATATTTATGGGACCGGGTCCTACTTATTTCACTTCCAAATGTTTGCTGAGTGACAAAGAGATAGTTGTGCGTGGAGAGCCGGAACTAACTGTTTTGGAATTAACCAAAGCAATAGCTGATGGTGCTGACTGGACATCTATCATAGGCATCTCTTATTTGAAAGAAGAGAAAGTGAAGCACAATCCTTCCCGTCCTTTGATGAAAGAACTGGATGATTTACCTTTCCCGGCACGCCATTTTATACAGGATAGAAGATACTTTAATCCCAAATTAAAAATAGGACCTTATACGACGATGGTAACTTCCCGGAATTGTCCGTTCCATTGCATTTATTGCGTCCCTAGTTCACTCACTTTTGCCCGTGAAATAGAATATCAGAAAGAGCATGGCAAAAAGCCATTTATCTCCTTCCGTTCTATTGAAAGTATCGAGGCAGAAGTAGAACAAATAAGTAAAGAGGGGTATAAGGCGATAGGTTTCATGGATGATAATTTCATTTGGAATGAAAAACGTACGGGGGATATTTGCCGTATTATGAAGAAATATGGTATTGTATGGGGATGTCAGGCGCGCGTGGATGCTATAACGGAAGAAATTGCACGGATGCTTGGAGAATCTGGTTGTCGTTATGTAGATTTAGGCGTCGAATCATTCAATGATGAAATTCTGGCATTTATAAAGAAGGGAATTACCAGCAAGCAGATTTATACGGCTATAGGTTGGTTGAAACAATATCATGTACCTGTGAAATTGAATATCCTTATTGGAAGCAGTCCGTTGGAAACAAAAGAGACATTGCGGCATACTCTGCGTGAAGCAAAGGCTCTGAAGGTAGATCAGGTGATGTTCAACATTGTTTCTCCTTTCCCAGGTACGGAGTTTTATGCTATGGCCAAAGAAAACGGTTGGTTGGAAACCAAAGAATACGTTCCTACTGACGTACAACGTGAATCGATATTGAGATATCCTTCACTGTCGTCAAAGGATATGGAACGTATCTTGTTCTATAATAATGTCAGTTATTTCCTTTCTCCGCATTTTGTCATAACGCAGTTGAAACGGTTCTCTAGTTTGAGTGAATTTACTCATGCATTGAAGGCTTTGAAAATCAAATTGTTCGGTTGAAAAGAATGGTTCAATTATCTATTGTAATTATCACCTGGAATCAGCTTTCTTATTTACGGAACTGTTTGTACTCGCTTCAACCTGTCATGCGACGGAAGGATGTTGAAGTAATTGTAGTCGATAATGGTTCGGGAGATGGTACGTGTCAGTATCTGACTGTGAATTATCCTCAAATTCATCTGCATATAAATGATTGCAATAAAGGCGTAGCTTATGCCCGGAACAGAGGCTTGGAGCTTGCACAAGGTAATAAAGTGTTATTTCTTGATAATGACACTGTAGTAAATGAAAATGCCATATCCGGAATGGAAATTTATCTGGATGAACATCCGAAAGTGGGACTGTGTGCCTGTAGGCTGATTGATAATAATAATCAGATACAAGATAGTTTTAAATCCTTTCCCGGATTATGGCTGAAGATAAAAAATGTATTAGGTATAGCTAAAACGAATGTTCCGGATTTACAAACAGTCACTTCACCTATCGAACCTGTCTATGTAATAGGTGCTTGTCAGATGATTCGCCGGGAAGTAATAGAGCGGATCGGACTGTTAGATGAAAACATCTTTTATGGCCCCGAAGATGCTGATTATTGCATGCGTATTGTGGCGGAAGGCTGGAAAGTCGTTTATCTCCCTCAATATGCAATAGTACATCATTGGCGTCGTGCTACAAATAAGAAATTATTCTCCCGTTTGGCATGGAAGCACTTCTGTGCTTTGTGTTATTTTTATGCCAAGTACAAACGTATTAATTAAAACATGAAACAACCTTTTTTAGTAAATGACCGTATTTATCTCCGTGCTGTAGAACCGGAAGATATTGATGTGATGTACGAAATGGAAAATGATCCTTTGATGTGGGATATAAGCAGTTTTACTGTGCCTTATTCCCGTTATGTATTGCGTCAGTACATTGAGGGATCTCAAAGCGATATGTTTGCTGATAAACAATTGCGTCTGATGATTATACGTCGTGAAGACAATCGTATCCTTGGAACGATTGACATAACCGACTTTGTTCCTTTGCATTCACGTGGAGCTGTAGGTATTGCAGTACATACTGATTTTCGTAGGGAGGGTTATGCTTCTGATGCACTCAACCTATTGTGCGATTATGCATTTGATTTTCTGCAAATCCATCAACTCTATGCACATGTCGCAATAGAGAATGAAGCCAGTATGAAGTTATTTCTTTCCTGTGGTTTTGTACAATGTGGTTTGCTAAAAGACTGGATTGTAACTTCAGAGGGCTATAAAGATGCTGCATTGATGCAACGTTTCGGATAGTGTTAATCAATTAATTTAATGAAGGAACCTGTGGAAAGCGCGACCAGGTTTCATACTTGCTACCCAGCTTTCCCAGTGTATTTTTCCACATATCTTTGGCTTCTCCATTGAGCAGATAAGAGGATTCTTCTTTGGCTATCAACCACGTATTCTCTTTGATTTCTTGTATCAGTTGTTCGTATTCCCATCCCGAATACCCCAAAAAGAAACGCACTTTTCCATTGATATTGTTCCCTTGTAAAATATGCTTTTTCAATGCATCAAAATCTCCGTTCAGGTATAATCCTTTACTTACATGAAGTGCTCCGGGAATATGCGGTAGAGTGTGCAAATAGAAAAGTGTATCTGTTCCTATAGGACCGCCTTTATAAAGAGGTATATCTTCCAGATATTTGAATTCTTTGATAACATCGTTCACCAGCAAAGGGAGTTGTTTGTTCATTATCAACCCCATACTTCCCTCGTCGGTATGGTCAACGAGTAATACTACCGAACGTCCGAATGTCGCATCACACAGGAAAGGTTCTGATATCAGAATCTTTCCCCGTGAAGGCAATACATTATTAGATTGTATCTTAAATATGTCGGAATTGATATTATTCATGCGATAAATATAAATATTTATTTCGCAGGAACAAACTATCTTCTCCTTTTTTTTACTTTTGTGTGTACTTTTTATGATATAGGATGATTTTCTTTAAAAATTTTCATTCTTTCATCCAATTGTGTATATTGATGGTCTTTTATAAAAGAGGTACATGCTCGCAGACCTTCCTGATGGCTTCCGGTAGTTACAAGAGAAATAGCACTTACGCCATAATACATCAGCTCTTTAGCTAACTCTCCGCTTGTCATTCCCGGATATCCGATTGTAAAGTAGAAACCATCGGCAATGGGTTCACCCAAATCTTTATCATATACAAGATGGAAACCATGGCGAAGGAAAATTTCTTTTAGCTTCTTTGCCCGTTCCCCATAGATTTTTACTTCATCAAGGAAATTATATTCTCCTTCATTGGCTGCTTTCAGCATTGCTGCCATGGCAAATTGTGCCGAATGACTGGTGCCGGATGATAGCGCATAAAGAATACGGTGGATAAATACTGTTCCGAAGGTTCCTCCACCATAACGTTTTGTGAGTCCGGGATAGTGGCGGTGATATAGTTTATCGGAAATACAACTGACACCGATACGTTGTCCTGCATAACTGAATGCTTTAGAACCGGAGATGAGCAATATATAGTTGTCTGTATAATGTGCTACTGACGGTTGATAAGGTGGCTGGAACGGAGTACTGAGATTCTGACGGAAGTCCATGGCAAAATAGGCAAGGTCCTCCAAAACAATAACGTCATATTGAGTTGCCAGTTCGCCTATGATTCTAAGTTCTTTATCATTCAGGCAAATCCAGCTTGGGTTGTTGGGATTAGAGTAGATGATTGCAGATATATTTCCTTTTTGCAAATAACTTTCCAGTTTCTCTTTTAGTTTTTCTCCACGGAAATCATATACGTCAAAGGTTTCGTATTTTTGTCCCATAACCACAAGTTGCTGTTTTTGTACAGGAAATCCCGGATCAATAAAAAGTATGGTATCTTTCTTTTCATCACACTGACTACAAGTTAGAAATGAAGCAAAAGTACCCTGCATGGATCCTGTAACAGGTACACATCCTTCTGGTTTTAAATCTACATTTATGAATGCTTTAATAAAACGTGATGCTTCCTGTTTAAGTTCCGGAAGTCCATTAATATCCGGATACAGGCTTGCTATCCCTTTTTGCAATGCTTCCACTTCTGCCTTTACGCCCACAGCTGAGGGTGGGAGACCAGGTACGCCCATTTCCATTTTAATAAATTCTATTCCTGATTCAGCTTCAGCTTTGGCTGCAATGGCTTTTACTTCGCGAATGGTTGCTTTTGAAAAGTCTGCAATCTGAAATTCTTCGATAGTTTCGTCAATCAGATGTCGTTTGATAGGTGTATCTTTCATGTCTTTATTTTTATATTATACTTCTGAGCTACAAAGATAAAGAATAAATCCATCCATGAAATATTTTTTATTGATGAGTTACTGCAAACAAAAATATTCGCATTTTTTCTTTCTAATTGTTGCAGATATAAAAAAAATGTCTACCTTTGCATCCGCAATCGAGAGAGATAGCAAGGAAATTAAAATGAAATATTGGTGCGTTAGTTCAGTTGGTTAGAATACATGCCTGTCACGCATGGGGTCACGGGTTCGAGTCCCGTACGCACCGCTCAGTTATTGTAAAGTCTTGATTTTAACAGAATCAGGGCTTTTTTTTATTCTTACCGAATAAAAAAGAGAGGAAGGACGAACTTTGATAGTAGCTAATTCGGTGTTTTTGGGAGGGATATCAAGACTTAATTTCAAATAAATCTGTATTTAATGCTTTTCTGGTAACTATCATATCATCTACTTTTATATCACTATTTATTATGAAAGGAGCTCTATAATTGTTCATTTTATAGTTTTACTCCTGTGATGGCATAAACCATAGGCAATTTATTGTTTAAATGTTTTATACGATATTTATCCTTGTCAATTTGGATCGTATGTTTAAAACAGTTATATGGAGAATAATCATATTCTTCAAATCCTGTGAGGTGAATACCCGATCGAATAAGGCTATTAATGACTTCACTCAAGCTGTGAGTCCATGTGATAGTAGAGTATTTGATTTTAGCATTTCGGTCGGCATAACTTCCTTCCAATTGTTCGATGATTTCTGCCCCCTTAAAATAACTATAATCAATAGAGTTAAAATCGTCATCAAACATCCACACTACAGGATGGAATTCTACCATAATAAATTGTCCACCTGGTTTTAAAAAATGGGCTACAACTTTGGCCCACTCTTTCAAATCCGATAACCATCCTATTACTCCGTAACTTGTGAAAACGATGTCAAACTTATCATCCAAGACGTTTGGAAGTTCATATATGTCCGAACAAATGAATTTGGTATCAGTCTCTAACTCCTTTGCCATATTTTGAGCATAGCTAATCGCATTATCTGATAAGTCTGCACCTGTAGCTTTTGCACCCAATCGAGATAGTGAAATGGTGTCTTGACCGAAATGGCATTGCAAGTGGAGGATAGATTTATCTTTGATCTCTCCTAATAAATCAAGTTCAATATGTTTCAATGATGAATCCCCTTTCAAAAAGAGTGCATTATTGTAAAATTCACTTTTAATGTGAATGTCGGTTTTCAAGTTCCAAGCGGCTTTATTTATCTTCTTATAATCTTCCATCCTATTCCTTTAATTTTAATGTTACTATTTATAGGCAATTTATGTTCCTGAATCCATCTTTATACCTTATTTTATTCTGACTTTAACGATAAGTCTCTTTCAGCTCATATTCCAGGTATATTTTGCTGTTTTAATTGGTGGTAAAGAGATAGAATAGAATGCTTTCTTAGGATAAAGATTAAGTTTATATCGCAAATATATATAATTATTGATAATCAATAGGTTATTGTGTGATATAAATATTCTGGTGCTTTATGTTTTTTTCACCGTTCTTTGATTTAGTGGTTAGTTTTTTGTTAGAAGTAGAAGCCTTTATTTAAAGTCTCAACTACTTCAAACAGCATACGATCATTTATTGTGATCGTACCGCCTAAGCTTTGGCTGATATTTTTCAATGATAAAAGTCAATCAATAAAACCCTCACCTCTTTACTTCATTTTCTGTTTTCATAACAATTGATAATTATTTCCGTTTTCATTTTTATGCAAGTTGTTGTATCTTTTAAAATTAAATTCATTCTATCTGTTTCCGATAAAATTCAATATATGGATCAATAGTATTACTTTTACTTGAAAAAATAAAAGAAAGAAATCTTGTAGAAATATAATGTAAATTCAATAAGTAAATAATAAATTGTTTATACGATTGCAATAACTTTAGAAACCATTTTTTGTGGGTAAAAAATAGGATGATTCGATAGTATAAAAAAGCTTATTATTTCTTCTTGTTTAAGAATATTGTGATAATAAATATTATATTTGTAAATAAAATAATGAATTTGTCGATTAAAATAATTAACAATGAAAGCACTCAAACAAAACAATGTCATTACTTCTTGTTTTTATATTGGATAGATTTCGTTTTTTAATTATGCAAAATAAACAATAGTAGTAATACTTTCATAAAATAACATTTTGATTCTTTAGAGTATAATATTCTGATAGATATAATAACAGATGAAAGAAATTAAAGTAAAATCTCAAGAGAGCGACAGTATATCTTTTGAGAAAGAAATCTCCAATTTGATGCAAGAACAACTTCTGTTCACAGAAAGTATATATGTTCATTTACCAATGGGAGTTGAAATTTATGATGTGGCGGGTCTCCTTCACAGTATAAACGACTATGCATTGAAGATGTATGGTGTGGAAGACCGGAATACAGTGATAGGTGTTGTGAATCTGTTTAATAGCCCGTATGTCGATGAAGAACTAAAGGCAAGGATACAACGTGGTGAGGATATTATATTAGAGTTTGAGTATGATTTTGATCGGATAAACAGGAATGCATATTTTTCTTCCAATAACAAGAATAGTATGATTTACGAAGTTAAGGTCGTTCCCGTACGTAATAAAAAAGAAACTATCATCGGACATATACTGCTTACTAATGATGTAACTGCAAAAAAAGAAGCGGAGTTTCACACGGAGGAAAGCAAGAAAAATCTGGAAATGGCTATGGATGCCACCAATATGTCTTCATGGGTATATGATGTATATAAAAAAACATTCAGTTCATTATATGGATCTCCTGTAGTAAAAGCTATTTCGACGTTAGAAGAATTATTAAAAATAATGCATCCGCAGGATCAGCTTCGTTTAATTCAACTCTTTGATCAACTGGAGCAGAAAGAAATTCAACATGGACAAATCACTGTACGTATTTATAATGAAGAGGAAAAACAATACCGCTATTATGAAGGTAGAATACGTTTATCCTCTGAGCATTTCGGAAAATTACTGATTATCGGTACGGAAATGGATGTGACTGAAAAGGTACGGTTGGCAAAGAAAACAGAGGAATTAATAGCAAAGCGTGAGCTTGCTATGCAGGTTAGCAATATCGTTCATTGGGATTTTGATGTGCGAACTCAGAAATTCGAGTCTTACAATGATCCTGTTAATGATTATGCCAGCGACAAACTATTGACTATTGAAGAACAGATGAATGTGATACATCCTGAAGATCGTTCTTCCGCTTATGATGCCATACAAACCATGTTATCTGGTAAAGATCTTACCGTAGAATTTTCTTGTCGTATTAAAACAAAATATGACAAAACGTGGTCATATTACAATATAATCGGAGAGCCTTTTGAGCGAGATGAAAATGGAGATATTGTACGCTATACAGGATTCAGACAAAATATTTCGAAACAACATCAATTGGATGAAGAACTTAGAGAGAGAAACTACAAAATGGAGCTCACTTTCAAGACCGTTGGAATGTCCTATTGGGATTTTGATGTAGAGAGCGGGCAATTCCGAGCGTTTAATGATCCGGTCAATGACTTTCATTCCGAAAAGCCAATTTCTCCGGAAGAATATTTGAGTACCGCCCATCCGGATGATGTGGATTGTGTTCGTGAATATATAAATCGTATACTTCAGGGAATTAATAGCGACTTTAACTTGAAATATCGTTCTAAAACTAAATGGGATGATGAATGGCAAACCTTGTTAGTTACTGGAATTCCGATTGAAAGGAACAAGAAAGGGCAAGTAACTCGTTACACTGGTATCAAAATTAATAATACTAAATGGGAAAAGATGGCACAGGAATTGAAAGATCTGAAAGAAAAAGCAGAGCTTTCTGATCGTTTGAAATCAGCTTTTCTTGCCAATATGAGCCATGAGATTCGTACTCCGTTGAATGCTATTGTAGGATTTTCCGAATTGATGATAAATTGTGATGATTCTTCTGAAAAAGAAGAATATATGGAAATTATTCAATCTAATAATGAATTATTATTACGTTTGATTAATGACATTCTTGATCTCTCTAAAATAGAGTCGGGAATTATTGAACGTAAACCGGAAAAATTTAACATGAGTAAGGTTTGTAGTGAATTGTATACTATGATTCAACCCAAGGTTACAAATCCTGATGTTGAATTTTGCCTGGATGAATCCGGTCCGGAATGCTTGGTCTTCTTGGATAGAAACAGGCTCAAGCAAGTGTGGATGAACTACCTTACTAATGCTGTGAAATGTACTCAGTCCGGATATATAAAAATGGGATATTCAATTGAGGAAGAGGGGATTCGATTTTATGTTGAAGATTCCGGAAAGGGTATTCCTGTAGAATTACAGGATAGAGTTTTTGGTCGGTTCCAAAAGCTCAATGAGTTTGCACAAGGGACGGGGCTTGGACTTGCTATTTCCAGAGCCATAATAGAAGGGGCAGGAGGTAAAGTCGGATTTATTTCTCAACCAGGCAAAGGATCTACTTTCTGGGCATGGGTTCCATGTGAGATAGAAATGCCGGAAAAAGTACCCTCGGTCAATTCTCAACCGTTAGGCCAGCTGTCTGTACTGAATGAAATTAGTAAGGAAGATTTAAAAATTTTAGTTGCTGAAGATAATGATAGTAATTATTTATTAATACGACATATTCTCAAAAACTATAATCTTACGAGAGCATTGAATGGTGCAGATGCCGTCTGGAAGGCTCGGAATGAAAACTTTGATCTTATTTTTATGGATATGAAAATGCCTGTAATGGGAGGATTGGAAGCAACTCGAAGAATTCGTGAATTCAATGCTAAGGTTCCTATTATAGCACTAACAGCCAATGCTTTTGATTCTGATAAAGGTAGTGCCATTGAGGCAGGGTGTAATGTTTTCTTAGCAAAACCTTTATCTAAAAAACAATTATTGGAAATATTTTCAACAAAGTGGTAGTAGTTATATATCTTTGTTTTAACGGTTTATTACAGTAATAGCATCAGTGCATAGAGTATTAAGAATTGAATAAACATTTTCGGTTTATCATAGTCATTCCTAACAATATGACCATGAGACCGATTAACTGAATAATGCTGACGCTTTCATTCCCTAAAAGCACTCCAAAACAGAATGGCTATAAAAGGATTGACATAAGCATGAGTTCCAACTTCTGCTGCCGGACGAACTTTTAATAACCACACATAAACTGAATAAGAGCCAAAAGAAATCAGAGAAATCAATGAAATCTTGTTTACTTTCTTCCCTTCCGGCATATTTCCTTTATTGGGTTGTTAATTGCTTAAAGCACGTCTTATTCTGTTTAGCCCGTCAATCAATGTTTGTCGGGGGCAAGCTATATTGATACGAATAAAACCATCACCTGCTTCTCCGTACAGATTGCCTTCATTTACTCGAATCTTACCTTTCTTAAGCAGTATTTTTACAATTTCTTTAGATGACAGTTTCAATACAGAGCAGTCTATCCATACCAAATAAGTACCTTCGAGCCTTATTACGGGAAACTGTGGAAGATGTTCTTTGAAATAGTTTTTCAGATAATTGTAGTTGGCAAATAAATAGTGATTAAGTTTATCCAGCCATTCCTCACTATTATTGTATGCTGCCATCAAAGCTTCAATTCCAAATGGGTTTACGTCGCATACTTCGTTTACGTTAATTGCTTTTTCTATTCTCATACGTATATTCGTGTCGGCAGAAATAATATTTGCAATCTGAAGTCCTGCCAGATTGAAGGCTTTACTTGGCGAAGTGCAGGTGACAGAGTGCATTAGAAACTCTTTCGATACAGAGGCAAAAGGAGTATATGTATGTCCGGGAAAAACCAATTCGCAATGAATTTCGTCCGCTACTATCAATATATCATTTTGAAGGCAGATCTTACCAATACGTACTAACTCCTGTTTTGTCCATACTCTGCCTGCCGGATTATGTGGATTACACAACAACAGAAGTTTAACTTTCGGATCAGCTGCTTTCTTTTCTAAATCATCAAAGTTTATCTGGTATGTTCCGTTTATATAAATGAGAGGATTGGTTACTATCTCGCATCCGTTATTACGAATGGATGAGAAAAAGCAATTGTATACCGGAGTTTGTACCAATATCTTGTCTCCGGGAGATGTCAGGGCTTTTATTATTGCAGACAGTGCCGGTACAACTCCGGTTGTATAAATAATCCAATCTCTTTCTATTGTCCAATTGTGTTTTCGCCCAAACCAATCTACAATAGAATCATAATATTCAGAGGGAACTTTTGTATAACCGAAAATACCGTGTTCTACCCGTTTTTTCAATGCATCAACCACAGCGGGAGCTGTACGGAAATCCATATCAGCTACCCACATAGGCAAAACATCCTCTTCCGTCTCTGTATCCCATTTATAGGAGTTGGTACCACGACGGGGGATTATTTCATCAAAATCGTATCTCATGCGCTAAAGCAGGTTATATTGTCCCATAGTTGTAATTCACAGTCGGCAGGTTTTTTGATGTTTTCGTCGATGATAATTTCACCGTAACTTTCTGCCATGATACTCCCGCTACGTGGATTTTTTATACTATGTACCGGACTGTTGATAGTGGCTTGTACACTACTATACTCAAAACAGAGATCAGCGTTATCAGCCATTATACAATTTTCCATAATAAGATTATGGGCATAGCAAAGTGGTTGGGTTCCTGAAATCTTACAATTTACTAGACGTAGGTTGTGAGAATGCCAACCTAAGTATTCGCCATTTAGCTCAGAGTTGTACACTGTTACATTTTCAGTATTCCAGAAAGCGTCTTTCGAATTGATTACTGCATTGCGGATTTCTACATTCTTGCAATATTGGAATGAGTAATTTCCGTTTTGACTGTAATTCTTAATACGGATATTTTCACCGTACATAAACAAGTAGTCGGCTTTGTCTATCTGTACATTTTTTAATTCTACATTGCGGCAATACCAAAAGGTTTCGAGTGCATTGGGGAGCTGTACATTTTCCAGTTTGACCCCATCCATTTCGCGAAACATTTTCGGAGCTTCTACCACAGTGTCGGTCATATGAAGGTTTTGAGAATACCAGAGGGCGGCACGTGCCCCTTCCGTAAAGAGACAATTTTTCACGGTAAAACCATTCGTATGCCAAAAAGGATATTTACCTTCGAAACGACAGTTTACAGCTATAATATTACTACATTCTTTCAATGCTGATTCGCCGGTATGAATGGTTACATTTTCCAGTTGCAGGTCATGTGTTGCAAATAGAGGGCGTTCGCCTTCATATTCCTTGTTTTTAATTATTTCCATATTTCAATTGTTTTTTATTTTATAATTCTAATTCTGTTTTATAGGCATTTTGCCGACTCTTTATTCTTCAGATGGCGTCTTATTTCCGTTATGGTAATTCAAAAGTGGCAGTTATATTGCCCGAACCAAGAGCAGATGCCAGGCCCACAGGATTGTCCACACGTCCCAGACGTGTATAACTGTAAGACGTAGAAAATGTCTTATAAAAGAGTACTACACATGAAGAACCATAAAGCATTAAATCTCCTGTTTGGATTCTACCGGGATTGGAAGATGCCGTCGGAAGATTTTCCGGTAAGTAGTAATACTTTTCATTATTATTCATTTCTGACATATTCACTGTCATTGGCAGTAATGACTTAAATGCCGTTACTGTTGGATTGTCTTCCAGAGTTACATTGAACGAGGTGGAACCGATGTTTATTTTAAGATTATTATTCATAGAATTATCCTCTTCATTATTACCTGGTTTATTGGGATCATTGTTATCATCGGACTCATTAGGGTTGACAGTGGGAGAGGGCTGTACTGTATCCAGCGGGCTTGGGAAAGGGTCATCAGTACTACATGATGTGAGACTAATCAATAATGTCAGTGTCACAAGAGGAGTTATAATATAATATTTCATATCCATTTTCATCATTTCAGATATTCTTTGAAGAAAGATTCCAATTTGTCAAATGGAATAAGGTTTACCCGGTCGTAAAGATCTACGTGTCCTGCATCGGGCACGATATACAATTCTTTCGGTTCGGCAGCTTTACTATAAGCATCTTCACTGAATTCGCGTGAGTGCGCATTTTCTCCGGCAATGAAAAGCATGGGGCGAGGAGAGATAGTCTCAATGTCAGCAAACGGATAAAAATTCATGAATTTCACGTTGCTTGTCAATGTGGGATGTGTAGTAGTCAGTGATGTTGCACCTTCGGGTGTAAACTCTCCGCGTTCTGTACGATAGAATTCGTAAAACTCGCGTTCTATCGGAGAGGAGCTTTCTGTTAGTTCGTGTACTGTACCACCGGTATATTTCGTTTCCCCACCTAAGAATTCCACATAGCGTTGTTCGGCAGCTTCGGCAATGATCTGTTTTCTTTGTTCCAGTGTTAATGCATGTTTCAGGCCATTACGACTGGCTGTACCCATGTTGTACATACTTATGGTTGCGATGGCTTTCAACCGCGGATCGATTTTAGCTGCACTGATAGCAAAACTTCCACTACCGCAAATCCCGATCACACCAATGTGTTCACGATTAACAGAAGGATGTGTACCAAGATAATCTACTGCGGCACTGAAAGATTCTGCATAAAGTTCGGGAAGGACTGCATTACGTGGTTCCCCTTCACTCTCTCCCCAGAAAGATAAGTCGATGGACAAGGTTATAAAACCACGTTCGGCCATCTTCGTAGCATAGAAGTTGGCACTCTGCTCTTTGACGGCTCCCATAGGATGCCCCACAATAACTGCCGGATATCTTTCACTTTCTTTCATGTCTTTGGGAAGAAAGAGATTGCCTGTCACTTTCATTTTGTACTGATTGAGAAAGGTTACTTTCTCTGTGCTTACCGTACTACTTTTATAGAAGTTGTCTGCGTCGGTTTGCGCAAAAGAGAGGGTAGTACTGAGCATTGTAAGGGATGTTGCTGCTAATAATAAGTTTCGTCTCATATCTCTTGGGGTTTTAATGAATAAAGAATTGATTGTCTATTTTTTATATTGCAAATGTACGGGGAAGAAAAGAGATTCTTTGTAGACAAATTACAGACATCATAACCCGAATTACAGATTGTAATATTTACATTCACTTTTTCTTAATAAAACCGGATAAAAAGAGAATCTGAAGATATGGCAAGAGGGTGCCAAAAGTGAAACTCACTATCATTAAAACGCAGATTAACGCTAATTTACGCAAAGATTAAGAGCCTGTTTAAATCTGTGATAATTTGCGTAAATCTGCGTTTCTAAAGTTAGATATTGATAGCTTTCTCAGACTTTTGATACCCTCTTACTACCGTTGATATCTGATTATAGATTACATTCCTTTTGTCTTCATGTCAATCACAAAACGATATTTGACATCATTCTTTTCCAAACGTTCCATGGCTTCATTTATTTGGTCAACGCTGATTAGTTCTATCTGAGCTGTGATATGGTGTTCTGCACAGAAATCAATTACTTCTTGTGTCTCGGCAATGCCACCAATGTTGGAACCGGAAAAACTCTTGCGTCCGTTTACGATATTGAATGCACCGACTTCCAACGGTTGATTAGGAAGACCAACCAATACAAGACTACCATCTACTTTCAAAAGATTCAAATACATATTAACATCGTGTCGTGCGGAAACCGTATCCAGAATCATATCAAACTTAGAGAGGTTTCCCATTTGGTTCGCGTCAGTAGACAGCACGGCTTCATCCGCGCCCAACTCTTTGGCTGTTTCTATTTTAGAGGGAGACGTAGTAAAAACGGTTACATGGGCTTTCATCGCTTTTGCAATCTTTATAGCCATATGGCCCAAACCACCAATACCTATGATACCTACTTTTTTCCCAGGTCCTGCTCCCCAATGCTTCAAAGGAGAATAAACGGTGATTCCCGCACATAAGATAGGAGCTGATGCTGCAAGATCAATTGTCTCAGGCAGTTTCAATACATAATTAGCATCGGCTACAATCGTTTGCGAAAAACCACCATAAGTTTGTCCTCCAAGATATTTGTCGGGAGAATTAAAAACAACCGTCCAACCTTCTTCACAATATTGTTCTTCACCGTTGTGACAATGTTCGCAGTGTCCGCAACTATCGACGATACAACCGATGCCAGCCAAATCTCCGACTTTGAATTTAGTTACATCTCTGCCTATTCCGGTAATACGTCCTACTATTTCATGTCCGGGAACAATAGGATAGGTAGTTCCACCCCAATCATTATGGATGGAATGAAGGTCAGAATGACAAATACCACAATACAAAATATCAATCTCTACATCATTCGGTAGAAGCGAACGACGTTGAATTTCTAAACTGTGGAGCGGAGTTTCTGCTGATTCCGTTCCATACGCTTTTACTGTTTTTGTTTCCATATTTTTATTTTAATGTAATCAATCCGTACTTTGGAAGAAGATATCACTATCAAATTAGTTTTCCCATCTCATAGGCTTCGATCAAGGCTGGATTGCCTTTTATCTCACCTACATGCCAGACATCAGTAGCAAGAACTTTGCCTTTTACGACCGGATTTTCCAGACAATCTATAAAGCCCATCAGATTATCGAAAACATGCTCTAAGCTGGCAAGCCCTTCTTTCCCTTCGGCAGCGGCAGCAAGGAAATAGAATTCTTTGTTTTTCATTTCGGTATAGGGCCCACAACAACGGTCGAGCAATGTTTTCAGTTGTGCACTCATTGCATAGAAATAGACGGGAGTACTAAGAACTATGACATCAGCAGCCAGCATTTTAGCAATGATTTCCGCCGCATCATCTTTCTGAGGGCATGGTTTCTTATATTGGCTGCACACACTGCATCCCATACAATAGTGGATCGTTTTATCCCGTAGAAAAACCTTTTCCGCTTCATTTCCAGCTTCTATAGCTCCACGCATGAATTCATCACAGAGTGTGTCAGAGTTGCCTCCGCGTCGCGGACTGGATGATAAAATCAGTACTTTTTTACTCATAATGACAGGTCGTTTAATTCGTTGTTTTTTTATGTTACAAAAGTACACTGTTGTGAGGAGATACTTTGTAGATAAATTACGGATAATATAACCCCAATTACAGATTGTATGCATGGTAACCGTTTTTCTTTCAAAGATACTCACCAATGCGTTACGATCTCCTGTTTTCTATTGGCACACGGATGAAGCGGATAAAACGATGACAACGGATCAGATTTTATTTTTCCTTGATTATCAGTGAATAAAATAAAAAGATCCGTTGTCATCTGCCTGATCTGCCTGATCCGTGTGCCATAAAAATAGAACGCAGTTTACTTCATTTCTATTCAGGTATGATAACCCTGATTACAGAAGAAAATGGCTTTCCAAATCAACTTCAGCTGTTGGCATAAAAAAGATGTACCCAAATTACGGATAGTATAACCCAAATTACAGATTTGACTAATTCTGCTGAATCAGTGTATATTTTATTTATATCTTTGCTAAAATTCAAATACTTACGTCTATGGATAATATAGTAAACTTAGAAAGTGTAGACCGGTACAACAGCATGTATGGACTCGAGACATTGCATCCGTTAGTGAGTGTCGTCGATCTTACAAAAGCAACTAAGATCATTAATCACACCCAAATGAATTATGGGGTTTATGCACTCTTCTTAAAGCAGACCAAGAGCTGTGATCTTAAGTATGGACGTAGATCTTATGATTATCAGGAAGGAACGATTGTCTGTTTCGCACCCGGTCAGGCTGTACGTGTAGATATGATTGAAGATGAAATCACGCCGGAAGTTTATGGTATTGTTTTCCATCCTGATTTGATTCGTGGCACTTCTTTGGGAAAGAGTATAAAAAACTATACTTTCTTCTCCTATGCTGTTAATGAAGCACTTCATCTTTCAGATCAGGAAAAAGAGATTGTTATGGATTGTCTCAAGAAAATCAGCATTGAGCTGGAACATGCTATTGATAAACATAGCAAGGCTCTGATTGCAATGAATATAGAATTACTCCTTAATTATTGCATGCGGTTCTATGAACGACAGTTTATTACCCGCAGTGATGCAAATAAAGATGCTCTTACGAAATTTGAGCAACTTTTGAATGAATATTTCCTAAGTAAACTCCCCATGCAGGAAGGTTTGCCTTCAGTGAAATATTTTGCAGACAAAATTTGCCTTTCCTCCAACTATTTTGGAGATATGGTAAAAAAGGAAACAGGAAAAACTCCGCAAGAGCATATTCAGGATAAGGTTATTGAAATGGCAAAGGAACATATTGCCGAAACGGATGAAACTGTTAGTCAGATAGCCTACACTTTAGGCTTTCAATATCCGCAGCACCTTTGCCGGTTATTTAAGAAACGCGTAGGGTGTACTCCCAATGAATACAGAACGCAACAAGGTCAAATTATTTAATATACTTCATATTATGGATGAAATTATAAAGATTGATACCATTGATCAATACAATAAGTTATACGGGTTGGAGACCATGCATCCGCTGGTCGGAATTGTAGATTTGAAAAAGGCAACCAATCGTCCGAATCATATCCGGATCAATATGGGTTTTTATTCGCTCTTCTTGAAACATACGAAGTGCGGAGATCTTAAATACGGTAAAAAACAATATGATTATCAGGAAGGAACAATTGTTAGTTTTGCGCCAGGACAGGTTATAGGTATTGAATTGAAAGAAAACGTCCAACCGTCTTCCATAGGCATTGTGTTTCATCCTGACTTAATTCGTGGTACATCTTTGGGGCAGAACATCAATAAGTACTCTTTCTTTTCTTATGAGGTAAGTGAAGCGCTTCATGTGTCTCTTGCTGAACAGCAAATAATAACGGACTGCCTTAAAAATATCACGATGGAGTTAGAGCGTGCAATAGATAAACATAGCAAAATTTTGATAGCTAAAAACATAGAACTATTGCTTGACTATTGTATGCGTTTTTATGAACGGCAATTTAACACCCGCAGTGGAGTGAATAAAGACATTATTGTACAGTTTGAACATCTCCTGGATGATTATTTCCTGGAACAAAATGCAGAAAAGAATGGTTTCCCCACCGTGAAATACTTTGCAGATAAGGTTTTTCTTTCGCCTAATTATTTTGGTGATTTAATAAAAAAAGAGACAGGGAAGAGTGCCCAGCAGCACATTGTGTTCAAAATAATCAATCATGCAAAAGACCAGATACTCAATACCAATCAGCCAATTTCTCAGATTGCATATAAGTTAGGATTTCAGTATACGCAACATTTTTCACGTCTGTTTAAAAAGAACGTCGGATGTTCACCTAATGAGTACAGGGCACAAAACGATATAGTTCTTTGATAAACTACTTAGTGTAGTCTTTGCTAAAAATAGGCTGTTTTTATGAAAAAAAACATATTGAATATAGAAACTGTACATCAATGTAATTGCTGTTTAGGGTGTAAAACGCTTCATCCATTGATAAGTGTCATTGATTTGTCGAAAGCTAATTTGGAACAACGTACCCTTAAGTTTGGCTTCTATACAGTCATATTGATAGAAGGTCATGCTGAAGATTTCCTGTACGGACGTAAATATTATGATTATTCCAATGCATCATTGATATTTCTTACTCCGGGAGAATCCTTTAAGGCGGATAAAAACAAGATACTTTCTCAAAAAGGTTGGTTGCTGGCATTCCACCCGGATTTACTGTATCACACTTCGCTGGAAGCAAATATAAAGAATTACTCATTCTTTTATTATAAACCGGAGGAGGCCTTACATCTTTCTTTGCGTGAAAAGACAAAGATAATAGAATGTTTATGCAATATCGGAGAAGAATTGCAACATGCCATCGATTGTCATACTAAAACAATTATTTCGAGATATATCGAGTTGTTTTTAGACTATTGCACTCGTTATTATGAACGGCAATTTATCACACGCAACGAACCCAATAAACTCATAATCAATAAAACCGACTTGTTATGGGATGAATATGTTCAGTCTGGCAAACTCATGAATGGCATATTGCCATCAGCCGAGTATTGTGCAAGGAACCTTCAATTATCTCCTCATTACTTTAGCGACCTGTTAAAGTTTGAGACAGGAAAAAATATATATGAGTATTTCCAGCAAAAACGTTTTGAGACATCTAAAAGAATGTTGTCCGATAAGAACAATACGACTGCCCTGGTTGCAGATAAGTTAGGTTTCACTAATGTACAGTACTTTAGCAGCCTGTTTAAAAAGATAACCGGAGTGGCACCAAATGAATACAGAATTTCACAAAATTAATGTTGCCGGGAATCTATATTTATCTCACCTGTAAAATGTCGCTTTGGGCATATAAAATACTTTTATGATAGTTACTTCTATCACGTTGCAATCTTATTCTGTGTATTTATAAAATGTTGTATAGATATAAAACACTCTTGGGCAGTAGCCTTTTCTTTGCATAGCGTTTCCAACGGACACCAACCTGTTTGAGTGCGGTTTTTTATCAGAGGTACTTTTAGCCTGAATTCCACCTTGATAGCTGCTTCCTGCAATATTTCCCAGGCAGGTTCACTTATTACATCAGCATACAGTTGTTTCACCTGGCCCAATATCATTAAGGCGGCCGCGGCTTTTCCAACTACCTTGTCTGCAATATGGGCCCCTTGTAGTATCCACGGAGTCTGTTTTAGTAAGTTGTATAAGTCAGCAACTCCTCGTTGTTCAAATACATAAATTTTTCGTTTGTGGCGGATAACGCATGAATATTGCTCTTCATGTAGTAGTTGGATTAATTTTTCCATATTCATAAAGTACCTTGTTTTAGCTGTTCTACAAATTGATCAATGCGATGTAGTTCTCCCGGTATATTTATATTCTGCGGACAATGATGTACACATTGGTCACATCCGATACAGTGATTGGCCTGACGCAGGCGTGGTACACTACGATCATAACCCACTAAAAATGCACGGCGTGCTTTACGATAATTTTCCTCCTGACTGCTTTCCGGGACATTACCCTCATTTACACACTTATTGTAATGTATCAGAATGGCCGGAATATCCAGGCCATAGGGGCAAGGCATGCAATATTTACAATCATTGCAGGGGATTGTAGGATATTTCAACATCAGTTGTGCCGTTTCTTCCAGAAACTCTTTATCATTTTCAGTCAATGGCACCAAAGGTGAATAGGTACGTAAATTATCCTTCAGATGCTCCATATACGTCATTCCACTCAATACCGTAAGTACTCCTTCGGGTGAACCCGCAAAGCGGAATGCCCATGAGGCAACACTGTCTGTCGGACGACGTTGTTTTAAGCGCCCTACTATGTGGTTGGGCACATTAGACAGACGCCCTCCTAATAGAGGTTCCATGATAATTGCAGGAATGTTTCGCTTGGAAACTTCGGCATACAAGTATTCAGCATCTGTATTACGGGTATTTACTTCTTTGGCATGCTTCCAATCTACATAGTTCAGCTGGATTTGTACAAAATCCCATTTTATTTCATCGTGCCGGGAAAGTAGATAATCGAATACTTCAATATCTCCATGGTATGAGAAACCGAGGTTACGGATGCGTCCCGCTTCGCGTTCCTTGATAAGAAAATCAAGCATGCCGTTATCTAAATAACGGCCTTTCAACGCTTCCATGCCTCCCATTCCAATACCGTGTAGCAGCATATAATCCAGGTAATCTACTTGTAGCTCTTTCAAGGAGTTGTGATACATAGCTATGGAAGCCTGCCGACTCCAGGTATCCGGACTGAAATTGGATAACTTCGTAGCTATAAAATAGCTGTCGCGCGGGTGTCGGCTGAGTGCAATCCCCATAGCATGTTCGGAACGCCCTCTGCAATATGCAGGCGATGTGTCGAAGTAGTTAACGCCGTGTGCAATTGCATAATCGGTCAGTTCATTGACCATATCCTGATCAATTTCATCCTGAGTGTCTCTTGCACTGGTATTATTAATAGTTGGCAGGCGCATGCAGCCATATCCCAGTATGGAAACTTTATCACCTGTGGAAGGGGAGATGCGATAGGTCATTTCGCCTGTTTGGGTGTCTCCGGAGTTTCCATTTATTGCTGCTGAGTCACTTTGGTAACTGCAACCATACATGGCAGCTGTAGTAGTTACGGCACCTGCACCTAATACTTTCAGAAACTTCCGACGGTCTATCTCCTTTTTATTTTTCTTATTCATGGCTTCTCTTTTAAACAATTCTGTGTTTTTGATGTCCTTCTACATAAATTGCACTAAACGGACGTGCCGGGCAAAGGTTCTCACAAGCTCCGCAACCAATACAACGTTCCTCATTGATTACCGGAAGTTTAGGAGATTCCGGGTCATCGGCAATACTGGCTATCATTTGTATAGCACCTGTCGGACAGTGACGGGCACAGTTTCCACAATTTACGCCATCTGTATTGACTACGCAATTTTCATATATGTATACTGCATGACCGATTTGTATTGCAGATTTCTCTGCTGTGGTAATGGGCCGTATAGCACCTGTCGGACATACTTCGGCACATTTCGTGCATTCAGGGCGGCAATAACCACGTTCATAATACATTTCCGGTTGCATCAGTGTTTCAAGCTTAGCGGAAGGACGCAGTACCTGATTGGAACAAACGGATATACAGAGCTGACAAGCCGTACAATGATTTGCAAAATTCCGGGCACTCAATGAACCTGCCGGAGTGACAGGAGTAGTACGATTGGGAATCTTCTTTTCTTCTATTATCGCGAGTCCGCCATCTACTTTTTTCTCTTGTGCTTTCAGAAGGGTAGAAGTAGCCAACAAAGAAGTGGCAGACAAGAAACTACGGCGTGCATTGTCTATCTGTTCATCTGTTACTTTGACTATTTTTGTGCCGGCATTGAGAGGGTGTTTGTACTGAATCGCATTTTTAGGACATTTTCCGATACAGTTCATACATGCCACACACCGGCTGTAATCAATCTTGTGTTCTTTTATATTGATACATGAAGCTTTGCAATTGCGGGCACACAACTGACAATTTACGCATTTTGAAGTGTCAATTACCGGCTTCAACCATGAATATTTAGCTACGAAACCCAAAAGTGTTCCCACCGGACAAATTGTATTACAGTAAGTACGTCCGTTTCGCCATGCCAGCAAAGCAAGAATGATAAATGCTGTAATAGCAATACCAAAAGTTGTGACACCCTTCATCCATACATCAACTGAATAAAAAGCATAACTGTCCACACGTTCTGCCCAGTAGGCCAAAAGATTGTTTCCCCATTGGTAAAGCGGTGCAAACAGATTGGAAACGATGCGTCCGTAAGTGCTATAAGGTGCCAGTAAGGTAACAATCGTACCTATACCGGCAATAATGGCAATGATAAAGACCGCCAGTACTCCATACCGTAACCACGAAAGGCCGGGGGAATAACGAAAACGATTCTTTCTGCGTTTTCCGGCTATCCACGATACCAGGTCCTGAAACACACCGAGCGGGCAGATGACTGAACAATAGATCCGCCCCAGAATGAGAGTTAATACCATTAGTGCAATGATTACTCCTATATTCAGTGCCAATAGGGCCGGTAGGAACTGTATCTTTGCCAACCATCCAAACCAGGTATGAATAGTGCCTGTAAAATCAAGAAACAGTAAAGTGATCAGAGTGAAACATACCAGGGCGGAAATGAGTCTTACTTTTCGTAACATAATTGTGTTTTTAATGATCAATTTCGTGCAGCCATTTTTCTACCTTTGTCCGAGCTGAGTTTGCGCTTCCTCCATTGATGAGAAAGCCCTTTTTTATTGTAGCTTTCTCAGTGTGCTTTACAAAATCTTTGAAGCAATTCTGTTCACCTCCGCCACCATGTGTGCAGAAAGGAATGACTGTCTTGCCAGAGAAATTGTAGCTTTCCAGAAAAGTCCATATAGCCATAGGAGCAGTTCCCCACCAGTTAGGGTATCCTACAAATATGACATCGTAGGTATCTATATTGTCGACTTTGGTTTTCAGTTCCGGGCGTGCGTCTGCTTCTTTTTCTTTTTTAGCTACCTCCGTACATAAGCGATATTCTTCCGGATAAGGTGTTGTTGTTTGAATTTCGAAAAGCTTTCCGTCGGTCAATTCTGCGATCTGGTTTGCAACACTACGGGTATTTCCCGACCATGAGAAATAGGCGACTAACACCTTTTTTGCTTTAAATACTTGCTGAGCTTTTACATTTGTTCCTGACATTGTTACCATAACTATAAGCATCATTAAAATGTTTCTTGTTCTCATATCTTTTATTTTTTATCTGACTGATGCAAAATTACTCTGATATGTTTGGTTAAGAAATAGATAAATTACGGATATTGTTACCAATATTACTGATTGGAAATAAAAAGATAAGATTTAGTTCATACTATGACGGTGTTTTATTGAAACGCAAATAAACGCAGATTTTCGCAGATTATAATAAGACTACATTATAGTTGAGGGATGATATTCTTTACATGACTTTGCGATAATCTGCGTTTCAAAATAGTTGGGATACAGTACTTGTACTCCCAATGAGTATGAATGCGGTATCTATTTGTCTATGTTGACAACTTCACCAATCACAGGGTTGAGAACATTTAGCGAATCCGTCTCTATCATTTTTCGTACATTCATGATCGGTTCGTCCCACCGATGTTTTGCTAAAGCAAATTTAGAGTGGTGTACCGTCAGTATCTTCCGGGCTTTCAGGTCTTTGGCAACCCGGTTTAATTCTGATGGCATTGTGTGGATGTATTTCCAATCCTCATTATATTGTCCGTTTTCCAGAATTGCCAGATCTATTCCGGGATAACGATTCCCTATCTCTTCAAAATGCGTATCATACCCACCATCTCCTCCGATAAAGATCTTCTTTGACGAGGTTTCGATAAGGAAAGAGCCCCAGAGTGTCTGGTTGACAGTAAGGCCACGGCCTGAGAAGTGCCGGGCTGGCAGACAGTGTATGGATAGCCCTGCCTCATTGTCGGAAGTGGAATTTTCATACCAATCAAGTTCTATAAGCTGATCTTCTTCAAATCCCCAATATTCAAAATGCTCGCCGACTCCCAATGGGCATATTATCTTTCTGATACGATCTTTCAGTTGCATAATCGTCTGATAGTCCAAATGATCCCAATGGTCATGCGTTATCACCAGATAATCAATATCCGGCATGTCATTGGGTTGGTAGGTATAGGTAGCCGGAAATGGCTTGTTGATGAACGAAACCGGAGAGCCCATACAAAAGACCGGATCTACCAGTATTCGTTTCCCGTCGATTTGAATAAGATAGGAAGAATGTCCAAACCAGACCAGTACATCTTTGTTGTTGCTTATTCCCCGGAGATTCGTTTTGATAACCGGTATTTCTTTTTCAGGGCGTAGTCCTTCGACTTTTCTGAATAGAAAATCCAGGATGCTTCTGAAACGGCTCTTGTCGGAGGTCATCATCACTGTCTCATGCAGATTCTGGAAAGCTCCGTCTTTATAATGCGGTGACTGCCTGATTCTTTCCAGCCGTTTACCCTGAGGAAGTTTGCCAAAGCTTGACTGGTTAATGAAAACAATTCCAATCAAGGCGAAAACAGCTACAATAACTAATAGTATTCCTATAAACATACGCATTCGGATTTGTTTTAATAACTTCATATTCTTATCTATTATTTCACGTTGCAAAATTACTTGGAATATACAAAAGCCCAGGTATACAAATTACGGATAGTTATACCTTAATTACGGTTGTTATCTTTAGAGCTTACTCCAATTTTCTTCAGCATTATTTGGAAACACCCGGAAGTTCCTGTATATTTGCACAAAACTAGAAATATTTTCTCAAAATGAGGCTACACAGTTTTGAAATTCGGAATTCAAAGATGAACAATGTGATTCGATTAACGGAGTCCCGGCTGGGATTTTGTTGGTTGATACATTTTGATCTTTGACATTTTGAACAACGTTCAAGATCTGTCCGGTATAAAATTCGTGCAGATCGGGAACGAAGAAAGCTATGTAGGCCTGTACTTTTCATAATTGAACCTTTTTCCTCATTCATTTTATGATTTGCGCATAACTGTCTCTTCACTGAGGCGGTCTTTCTCATGCCCGTATATTAACTTGTGCGGGGTTTCGTGTTTCTATACATTTAAAAGTCTTATATTCTTTACTCTTAATTATTATACTACTATGAATAAGAATAAATCAAACAAAACATTTACGGATAAAAGTAATAAGTATACTATACAATCGGTACATATTGAGCATCATGGGGATTCTAAAGAAATCTGCGGAACTTCCGGACGTATGTATTTGAATATCCTTTTTGGGGAAGCAGTTACTTCCTTTCATCATTTTACAGCATTCTGTTATAATAGTTTGCTAAATCTGGTAGGTGAATCCGAAGGCAGGCCGGGAGATGCAGAGTCAGATGAGAACGTCGTGAGACTGACTTTCCATCCTAAAAGAATGTGGAAGGAAGGGCATTATTTTGTACTATTATCACACAATGATGAGCCTCTTTACAGGGTTTCTTTCTCTTTAGGAGGAAAAGGAATGATCGATTGCGGCTATGAACCTATCCATAAAAACTCAGTTGACTATATGCTTGCCCGTTATTTAGGAAAGAATCCATTGTGGTATAATGAGTTACACAAGCTTCCGGGCATGACAGCTGCGCGTTATCAACTATTGGACTTATATAAACAGAGTGAATTCGGCCGGTTGCGTAAACGTCGTAAGCTGAATATTCTCCGGTATTATTCAAATTTTGTCATTACCGGAACGGGTGGAAAGAATAAGGAGATTTTCGCAAAAAATGCGGCTTTTCTACTTACCGGTTCGGAAATTTACTTTAAACAGGTGAACGCGTATACGCTGACCGAAACACATAATGCGGTTAATCCATATGAAGCGGCAACTGAACTTTTCACCCAGTGTTTTGGAAAAGTTATTTATCTGGATCATTTATTAGCATTAACCTCTCCGGGTGCTTCGAACGTGATTGGCAAGATGATTAATGCATTGCAAAAACAAGAGGGGATGTTTATACTGTCCGGCATGGACGCTGAGATCAATCAACTGTTTGAGTTAGTCCCTGAACTTGCTGCGTATTTTCCGGAAGAGAACCGTTTTAAGACAGAAAGTTTCTCTATGCATGATATACTTAATTTAATAGAGCAACAACTGGAAAACGAATCCTTTTATCTTTCGTCGGATGCACAACAGGTTTTGTACCGGAGCATGAAGACAGAATCTGATAACGGAACATTGTTATATTGGAAAGAAGATACCGTCAGTAAGTTTATCCATAAGGCTATCTATCCCCGTATGCAGGAGCGCATTCTTCTCGAAGAGAATCAACCATCCGAAGATTTATCAGAAGCCCTTATACGTATTGAAGCACAAGATATCGATACAACTTTTTTTGAAGCTCAGGCCAACTTGTTTGATGAAAGTATGAAGCAACTGAATGCTTTGGTTGGTTTAAGTAAAGTAAAGCAGAATATGGAACAGGCTTTCAAATTTGTACGTTTCAATGAAAAACGTAAACAGTTGGGGTTACCTGTTCAAGGGCCGGGGGCACATCACATGATTTTTACCGGTAATCCGGGAACGGGAAAAACAACAGTAGCCAAGATGGTAGGAAAAATATATCATGCATTGGGGCAACTGTCCAAAGGAGAGGTTATAGTGACCGGGCGTTCGCAGTTGGTAGGGCGTTTTATCGGAGAGACGGAAAAAAATATGCAGGAGATTCTGGAACGTGCACGGGGCAATGTTCTTTTCATAGACGAAGCATATACGCTTTATGATGGAGCAAGTGACCATAAGGATTTTGGATTTCGGGTATTAGAGTCCTTATTAGCCGTACTTGCATTGGAGCATGCTGATATACTGGTTATATTTGCCGGTTATGAAAAAGAGATGAAGGCGATGATGGATGCCAACCTGGGACTGTGGGGACGTTTTCCGCATCAATTTCATTTTGAAGATTACTCTGTTGACGAGTTATTACGGATAGGATATGATCTGTTGGATAAGAAAGGGTATGTGCTGACGAATGGTGCGCGGAGTGTTCTGAAAGAAACAGTGGTTCACGTCTGTGAGCATAAAGATTCTTATTTCAGTAACGCCCGCTGGATGGGGCAATTAATAACGAACGGGGTACTTCCTGCGATGGCAGAAAGAGTATTCAGAAGTACGCCTTCAGAGGATAAGGGGCTTTATCAGACTATTGAAGAAGAAGATGTGCGTTTTGCCGTAAATCGGATGAAGATCAATGAAATGCGGCTATCTCCACGTTCTGTTATCGGTTTCAGGGCCTGATGATTAAGGGTCAGTAGATTACTGATTTACGGATAAAGACAAAAGACTTTATACTATTTACCTTTTGCCTGGATAGCTTTAAAGTCTTTTGTCTTTTTTTTACGTTCCCTTTTTCTCCCCTTATTCTCTTTTTGCTAACTTTACAAGATGATAATTAGTGCAAGTCGCAGAACTGATATACCCGCCTTTTATTCAGACTGGTTTTTTAACCGGATAAAAGAAAGGTATGTGCTTGTTCCCAATCCTTATAACTCAAAAATGATAAGTAGGATTAGTCTGGATCCTGCCGTAGTAGACTGTATTGTTTTCTGGTCAAAGAATCCGGCTCCGATGCTTGAAAAGCTGGACAAACTGAAAGAATACAATTACTATTTTCAGTTTACTCTCAACCCTTATGGGCCGGATATTGAGAATCATCTCCCTGCTATAAGTAAACGTATTGATACTTTTAAGCGTCTTTCGGACCGGATAGGTAAGGAGAAAGTAATCTGGCGTTATGATCCGGTTCTTACCAATGAGACATATACTCCTGGTTTTCACAAAGAGAAATTTGCTGAAATCGCATATGAGTTAAAAGAACATACAGAGAAATGTATGCTTGGTTTTATAGATCATTATCAGCATATCCGCACTGCTGTCAGCCGATTCAACATACAACCTCTACTGAAAGCGGATATTGAGGAGATGGCGGTATCCTTTAAAAAAACGGTGGATACCTGTTCTATTCAATTGGATACATGTACAGCCAAGGTAGATTTGACTCACTTGGGCATTCCGGGTGGATTGTGCATTGATAATCAATTGGTGGAAAGAATTGCAGGTTATCCTATATCCGCCCGGAAAGATAAAAATCAGCGTGATATTTGCCGGTGTGCGGAGAGTATTGACATCGGTACTTATGAGAGTTGCCTGAATGGCTGTATTTATTGTTATGCCATCAAAGGAAACTATAACACGGTGAAGTATAATTTAAACAAGCATGATAAAAATTCTCCTATGCTTGTAGGTGAATTGCAAGAAGATGATATCGTGAAAGAGCGTTTGGTTAAAAGCCTGCGCAATGATCAGTTTTCGCTGTTTTAAAGATTGAATATCATATAAACAAGAGTACGTATTTAAAGGTGTGTTAAAATAGATTTTAACATGCTGTTAAATACGTTCTCTTATACCTATAAAGTACGTACTTTATTATCGGTTGATATACAGACTTTTATCTTTTGTTTTCTCTGCGCTCCTTTTGTACACAAACGGGTTGGGTAGTTTGTCTTGCAGTAAGGACATTGGTAAGTTTATTATAACCCAACGTACCGAAGGTCGTAGGGGAATGATGTTTTAGATGTACATGTAAAGCAGTACGACATGTGCATGTGGAGCGGTACGACATGTACATGTGGAGCAGTACGACATGTACATCTAAAACATCTTCCCCCGGTGAGAGCAGGAGCATTCCCCGGTAAGTAAACTAAAGAAGAACGGTGAGGATGGAAAAGAAAACCGTTATCGTCTGGGCTATCACTGCATAAATAAGTATCTTTGTTCCCCGGAATTGTAGCCATACATCAATAATCATGAAGCAAAATACCATTCATATAAAAGATCTCTCCATCGGTTATCCTGGTAAAGGAGAGGTGAAGGTTGTTGCCGAGCATATCAATGCCGGTATCAATAGTGGTGAACTAACTTGTTTGTTGGGAGCTAATGGTATTGGTAAATCTACTTTGTTACGTACTCTTTCTGCCTTTCAGCCTAAGCTTGGCGGAGAAATTTGCATTCAGGGCAAAGAGATTGAACAATACAAGGATAAAGACCTGTCTATGGCCATCAGCGTAGTGCTGACCGAAAAATGTGAAGTGCGCAATATGACTGTAACGGAGTTGGTGGGACTTGGACGTACTCCTTATACCGGTTTTTGGGGAACACTTGACGAAGATGACAAACGAATCGTAGAACGTTCTATCTCTTTAGTGAAGATAGAGAAACTTGCTGATAGAATGGTGCATACGTTAAGTGATGGTGAACGGCAGAAAGTGATGATTGCAAAAGCATTGGCACAGGAAACGCCTATTATCTTTCTGGATGAACCGACCGCTTTTCTTGATTTTCCCAGTAAGGTAGAGATGATGCAATTACTTCATCGGTTGAGCCGTCAGACGAATAAAACTATTTTTCTTTCTACACACGACCTGGAATTGGCATTGCAGATTGCCGACAAAATATGGTTGATGGATAAAATGAACGGAGTTATAATTGGTACTCCTGAAGATCTTTCACTCAATGGTAGTTTAAGTACCTTCTTTGCTCATAAGGGAATTATTTTTGATATTGAAACCGGTCTTTTCCGGGTAAATAATGAATATATTACACAACTTCGTCTTATAGGAGAAGGGCAGGGATATGCTATGGTGCGTAAAGCTTTACAACGTAACGGTATTCTTGCTGATAAAGGTGTAGAATCAGAGTTTTGTATTGAAGTCGGTGACTTGAAAAAGGAGGGGAGTTTTACTGTTTATTCTCAGAAAGGAGAAGTTTCAAAGGTAGATACTATTGAGGAATTGCTGGAAAAGATTCTGAATAATGTGGCAATATGCTAATATGCCAATGTGCCAATTGGCTGCGCTGTCTATTCTGTAGGGTATTTCACCACAGAGGACGCAGAGGGCACGGAGTTTTAAGTCTTTGATGAAACGCAGAATTCTAAGACCTGCGCAAATATTTGTGCAAGAAAAAACAGTTAAATAAGTTAAATGGGTTGCTATC